>DATMOE010000160.1:0-6475 GCA_035568435.1 Herbaspirillum sp.
CATCAGACCATAAAATTCGCGCTGCCCGACGATATAGGCGATCGGCTCGCCATGGACGCGACGCTGCACAAGTTGGCGCAGCGTCGCGGATTGTTCCGGCGTTAATACTTGATCGGATCTGGTAATGAGCTCGATACGCGAAAGCCCCGTGACGTGACACAACAGGATGCGCGTTTCCAGTGCATTGAGCGGCGATTGCCGTTGCAGCGCAGCGATGCTGGCTGCTTCTTCAGAGAGGCCCATGGAAGGCAATGGCAATGCAGGGCGCAGGCTGCCGAACTTGGCGGCGGCTTAGCGGCGCGCGAACGCGGCGCGGCCGAGCATGAGCGCCAGCACCAGGAACCAGATTAACGACCACGCTGGAATCGAAAGGCCGAAAATCGGCGCGTAGGGTGTGGTGCAAAATCCGTCGGCGTTAAACAGGAACGGCATCAGCCTGGCCGTGGGGATATGGTTGAGCGCAGTTTCCATCGGATCGATGCCGCAAGAGGTGCCGGGATGCGCTACGACCCATAGATGCCAGATGGCAGTACCGGCGCCGGCCAGCGCCGCCAGGGTGGCCAGGCCGGCGCCGAAACGCGTTGCGGCTTGCGGCAGTATGGCGAATAGGATGCAGAGCAGGGCCAGGGCGGCAAAGGCATAGCGTTGGATGATGCACAGCGGGCAGGGCTGCATATGTTTCCCATATTGCAGATAGAGCGCAGCGCCGAGCAATGCGAGGGAAACGAAGGCAACGAATAGAAGCAGAGATTTGGAAGGTTTCATGGTGAGGCAATTTGGTTTGAAAATGTGGCTTGGGGGGATCGTAGCACAGCAACTGTCTTCTAGCCTTCGTCGGCCAATGCCGCCAGCAATTCTGCCTGATGTTCCGCCACCAGCGCATTGGTCAGTTCTTCCAGATCGCCATCCATGATGAAGTCGAGTTTATATAAGGTCAGATTGATGCGGTGATCCGTCATCCGGCCCTGCGGAAAATTATAGGTGCGGATACGTTCACTGCGGTCGCCGGAGCCGATCAGCGATTTGCGCGTGGCGGCTTCCTTGGATTGCTGTTCGCGCAGTTGCACATCTTTGATGCGCGCAGCCAGCACTTTGAGCGCCGATGCCTTATTTTTATGCTGGCTGCGGTCGTCCTGGCATTCGACCACAATGCCGGTCGGCAGATGGGTGATGCGTACCGCCGAATCGGTTTTGTTGATGTGCTGGCCGCCGGCGCCTGAAGCGCGGTAGGTATCGATGCGCAGATCGGCCGGATTGATGTCGACGTCTTCGACTTCGTCGGCCTCCGGCATCACCGCCACGGTGCAGGCAGAGGTGTGAATGCGGCCCTGGGTTTCGGTTTGCGGCACGCGCTGCACGCGATGGCCGCCAGATTCGAACTTGAGTTTGGAGTATGCGCCGAAGCCGATCAGACGCACGATGACTTCCTTGTAGCCGCCGATCTCAGAGGCCGATTCGGACACCATTTCAATTTGCCAGCGATTGCGTTCGGCAAAACGGGTGTACATGCGCAGCAGATCGCCGGCAAACAGCGCCGATTCGTCGCCACCGGTGCCGGCGCGGATTTCCAGAAAAATATTGCGTTCGTCGTTCGGATCTTTCGGCAGCAGCATTTTCTGCAAATCGATTTCGAACTGCGCAATGCGGGCGCGGGCATCGGCAATTTCTTCTTGTGCAAACTCCTTCATGTCCGGGTCCGACAACATTTCCTGCGCGGCAGCGGCGTCGTTATTGGCCTGCTTATAGGTGTCGTACAGCACGACCAGCGGCCCCAGTTCGGCATGCTCCCGCGTCATTTTGCGGTAATTGTCCATATTGGCGGTCGCGTCTTCCTGCATCAGCAGATCGTTTAATTCTTGCAGCCGTTCTGTGAGCTGATCGAGTTTGGCGAGCATCGAAGGTTTCATCGTGTCTTTGATTCCGGGAAAAGGGGCGGTGTTGCAGGGGACATATTGTGACGTGCCGCACAGAGCGGCGCGCAAACTTGCAGTGCAGCGGGAGGAGATTCGCTAACGCTTGGTGCGGAATAACTGCGGCAGCAAGGTCGCCAGACGCGCGCGTTCGTCGCCCTGGGCATGATGCAAGGCCTGTTGCGGGCCATGCAGGAATTTGGCGGTCAAACCGCGTGATAAAGCTTCCAGTACTGCTTCGGCATCGTCGCCGCGCAGCAGCATTTTTCTGGCGCGGTCGAGTTCTGCAATGCGCAGGCTTTCGCCGCTTTCCTGCAGATCCTGAATCAGCGGCACGACGGCGCGATGGTCGACCCAGTGCATGAAAGATTGCACGCGGGTTTCGATAATCGCTTCAGCCTGGGCCACTGCCGCTTGCCGGTTTTCCATGCCGCTTTGGATCACTTTTCCGAGATCGTCGACGGTGTACAGAAAAACGTCGTCGAGCCGGCTGACTTCCGGTTCGATATCGCGCGGTACCGCCAGATCGACCATGAACATCGGTTTGTGGCGGCGCGTCTTGACCGCGCGTTCAACCAATCCCAGCCCGATGATCGGCAACGTTGAGGCTGTGCTGGACAGTACGATGTCGAATTCATGCAGACGGGCCGGCAAATCGGCCAGACGCAGTGCATTACCGTTGAAACGGTGCGCCAGTATTTCACCGCGTTCCAGGGTGCGGTTGGCCACCGTCAGCGATTTCGGATTTTGCGCAGCAAAATGCGTGGCGCACAATTCAATCATTTCACCGGCGCCGATGAACAGCACGTTTTGCTCTGCCACCGAATCGAAAATGCGTTCCGACAAGCGCACCGCCGCCGCCGCCATCGAGACGCTGTGCGCGCCGATTTCAGTGGTCGAGCGGACTTCCTTGGCCACGGCGAAAGTGCGTTGAAATAATTGATGCAGATAAGTGCCGAGGCCGCCGGCGGCATCGGCCATGCGCACCGCGTCTTTCATCTGCCCCAGTATTTGCGGCTCGCCCAATACCATTGAATCCAGACCGGAGGCGACGCGGAAGGCGTGGCGCACCGCGTTGTCTTGCGGTAGGGCGTATAGGAAGGGGCGTAATTCGGGATAGGAAAGCTGGTGGTAATCGGCCAGGAAATGGCCAGTGCTGTCGATGGCTTCTTCAATATCGCCCCGGCTGCGGCTGGCGGCATATAACTCGGTGCGATTGCAGGTCGATAGCAGGGCCGCTTCGCCGCTCTGGGCATCGAGCTCGTTGCGCCCGAACCAGGCACGGGCAGCCGCTACCGCCTGACCGATCTGATCGGCAGGAAACGCCACTTTTTCGCGCAGGGAAACAGGCGCGGTAGTGTGGTTGAGTCCGACGGCAAGCAGGTGCATGGGGTGTACTGTGGCTGGTTTGATCACTGATTCAG
Organism: Herbaspirillum sp.; assembly: GCA_035568435.1. Lineage (GTDB taxonomy): Bacteria > Pseudomonadota > Gammaproteobacteria > Burkholderiales > Burkholderiaceae_D > Herbaspirillum. The sequence goes on from DATMOE010000160.1 coordinate 3,335, forward strand.
GCGATTATTATACCCTCGCTCGCCGGAGGGCAAGGGTGGCGCCCTAAAAGTTGGTTGAATAGCAATAAAAGTATCAAGTGGGCAACTATTTAAGACTGTTGCTATTGCGCATGTTGTTTGCCGATCTGCTCCAGTTGATAGCCGTAGCCATATACCGGCGTCAGACGAAAGCCCTGCTCGGGTTTTAATTGCAGTTTATTGCGCACGCGGGAAATATGGGTATCGAGCGTGCGGGATGGTAAATCGGACTGATCGGGTTGATCGCTGCGCGACCAGATTGCGTCCTGAATGTAGGCGCGTGATAAGGGACGGCCGAGATTGCCGAACAGCAGCAGCGCAAGTTCGAATTCCTTTTGCGTGACGTCGATGTCGACACCGGCGTGCGTAATGCGATGTGAAGGCGTTTCAAATACATACTGGGCAAAGCGGATCTGTTGCGCATTGCGGTACTCGGGATGGGCGCGTTTGAGCAGGATTTGCACCCGCAGCAATACTTCATTGCGGCGCAGCGGCTTGAGTACGTAATCGTCGGCGCCGGCGGTCAATGCGCTTTCCAGCGCGGCCGCTTCGCTGTGGGTGGCGCTGAGTAGGACCGGCGCCTTGGCCGCGCGTGCCGTTGCCAGCAGTGTGGCCATGGCGTCGGCATGGCCTTGCAAGGTATGTAAATCGAGTAAAAATAGATCGGTTTGATCGGCTGCCGGCAGGGATTGCTGAAACTGCAGCAGCTCGGCCGGACTGCGAAAGCCATCGCAGCGGTAGGCCTGCAGCGCGCCGCTCAACAACGCCAGTTGCCCGGCGTCGTTGTTGAGGATGGCAATCCTCAGCGGCATGGACGCATTAGTGTGTGGCCACGTCGTTATCGGGCAGAACGACGTTGACGTCGAGTACTTCAAGATTGCCCTGGCGATCCAGCGAAATCTTGATGTCGTCTGGATTGACCTTGGTGTATTTCGAGATCACGTCCAGCAATTCCTTATGCAGCGCGGGCAGGAAATCGTTGCCCGAACCTTGCCGCCCGCCGCGTTCGCGCGCAATGATGATCTGCAGCCTTTCCTTGGCGGCGACAGCGGTCTTCGGTTTGGTGTTGAAGAGGAATGAAAGCAAAGCCATATTATTTCCCTCCGAAGAAGCGCTGCAGCAGACCCGGCTTTTCATAAGAGGTAAAGCGCAACGGCAAGTCTTCACCGAGGAAACGTCCTACCAGATCGTGATAGGCCATCGAGACATCGCTGTCTTTCAGATGAATCGCCGGATTGCCTGAGTTCGATGCATGCAGCACCGATTCCGATTCGGGAATAATGCCCACCAGCGGAATGCGCAGAATTTCCTGCACGTCGATGTGCGACAGCATTTCGCCGGCGTCGACGCGTTTCGGCGAGTAGCGGGTAATCAGCAGATGTTCCTTGACCGGTTCGCCGCCATTGAGGGCGCGCCGCGATTTGGCCTGGATGATGCCGAGAATACGGTCGGAATCGCGTACCGATGACACCTCGGGATTGGTCACGACGATGGCTTCGTCGGCAAAGGTCAGCGCCATCACCGCACCGTGTTCGATACCGGCCGGCGAATCGCAGATGATGTAGGCGAAATCCATTTTCGCTAAATCGTTCAGGACGCGTTCAACGCCTTCTTCCGACAGCGCATCCTTGTCGCGTGTTTGCGAGGCCGGCAGGATAAACAGATTGTCGCAATGCTTGTCTTTGATCAGCGCCTGGTTCAGCGTGGCTTCCTTATTAACGACATTGATCAGATCGTAGACCACGCGGCGTTCGCAGCCCATGATCAGATCCAGATTGCGCAGACCCACATCGAAGTCGATGACGACGGTTTTGTGTCCGCGCATGGCCAGGCCGGATGCGAAACTGGCGCTCGACGTGGTTTTGCCGACGCCGCCTTTACCGGATGTCACAACAATGATTTTTGCCACAAGAGCTCCTTAAATAATCAAATATGTTACGAATGCTTGATTGCCAGTACATCCAGCCGGTCGCCGGTCAATTTGATTTGCACCGGTTTTTGCGCCAGATCGGCCGGCAAGTCTTTTTCAAACGTGCGATAGACCCCCGCGATGGAAATCAGTTCGGCTTCCATGCTGGTGGTAAAAATGCGCGCGTCGGCGTTGCCGCTGGCGCCTGCCAGTGCGCGTCCCCGCAGCGGTGCATAAACATGAATGCTGCCGTCGGCGATAATTTCCGCGCCGTTGTTGACCGCCGCCATCACCACCAGATCGGCGCCGCGCGCGTAGATGCGCGTGCCGGCGCGTACCGGGGTATCGATGATCATGGTTTGCGCCGGTGGCTGGGCGGCAGGGGCTGCTGCTGGAGCGCGCGGCGTGGGTTGTGATTGCGCTGCCGGTGCCGGTGCGGCAGTGGTGGCGGTTTCCGGCGTCTTCGCCGTCACGGTGCCGTCGTCGATGCTCAGACCCTGCGCGACGATGGCCGCGTGCAAGGCCGGCGGTGCATGGCGCACCGCAACGGCGTGCAGACGATGGGATTTGAAAACAGCGACCAGGGCCGGCCAATCGATGACGGTATCGGCCGGTAGCGTTGCAATGTCGAGTACTGCAAATTCATCTTCGAAAAAATCGGATGCGCCGCCGGTCATCTCTTTGAGCGCCTGATCGATCACAGCCGGCGCGGCCTCATGCAAGATCGCGGAAATGGCGACTACGGTGGAAATTTTGATTTCAATCGGTTTGCGGGTTTTTTGCATAAATATAGCGGCTTTGAATACGTGAGCGTAGGACGGTAGAGAGAAGCACCGATGCGCGTTGCTCGCCGCATTATACCGTTACAGTTCAATGATATTGAGCATTATGCGTGGCTTGTAAAAAGGATAGGCGTGCGGCAGTAAAACCGGCGATCCCCGACGCTGTAGTTATCCACAGATTTTGTGGTTAAGGGTGTTGATAAGGTCGGGGATTAAATGCTAAGTAGTTGATATTAATGAACTTTGTATAAGCTGCGTTTTGCTGTGCAACGCTCGCGGCTCATTGTGGCGGCGGCGGGAAAGCCAGCAAGCCTTTTTGATAGGTTTCGATGACTTCGGCAATCGGCCGCAAATCTTGTCTGAAGACCAGCGCCCGATGCTCGAACAGCGCCGCCGGCAGGACCAGTTTTGGGGTGGCTGCAGCCGAGGCGT
>DATMOE010000161.1:0-2541 GCA_035568435.1 Herbaspirillum sp.
GAACCTGAGCGCGACGGCCCCGATCGTCAGCATCGAAGCCGTGCTGCTGGAAAATCCAGAGGTGGTGATCAGCGGCGATCTCAAGCGTAAAAATGAAAATGAAGACGAACTCGCGCCATGGCGTGCCTATCCAGCGTTGCTGGCGGTACAACGCGACAATCTATTCGCGCTCGATGGCGATCTGCTGAGCCGTCCCGGTCCACGCATGATCGAAGGCGCCGCAGCGCTGTGTCAAAGCCTGGAAACGGCGCGTGCGCATCGCACTGCAGCCGCCCCAAAAACCGGAACAAGCCCGTTTACCGGAGCGCAATGATATCCATGCCCACTTTCCCCTATCCAACCCTGATGGTGCAGGGCGCCACTTCCGACGCCGGCAAAAGCACGGTAGTGGCCGCCTTATGTCGGCTGCTGCTGCGCGAAGGCATCCGCGTGGCCCCGTTCAAACCGCAGAACATGGCGCTCAATAGCGCGGTCACTGCGGACGGTGGCGAGATCGGCCGCGCCCAAGCCTTGCAAGCGCAAGCGGCCGGACTAGCGCCCCATACCGACATGAATCCGATCCTGCTCAAGCCCTCCAGCGACACCGGCGCGCAAGTCATCGTGCACGGCAAAGTACGCGCCGACATGCATGCCCGCGACTACCATCGCTACAAAACCATCGCCATGCAAGCCGTGCTGGAATCCTATAACCGGCTGGCGGCGCAATATCAATGCGTACTGGTCGAGGGTGCCGGCAGCCCGGCGGAAATCAATCTGCGCGACCGCGACATCGCCAATATGGGCTTTGCCGAAGCCGTCGATTGCCCGGTGATTCTGGTCGCCGACATCGACCGCGGCGGCGTATTTGCGCATATCGTCGGCACGCTGGACTGCCTCTCCGAAAGCGAGCGAGGCCGCATCATCGGTTTCGTCATCAACCGTTTTCGCGGCGATATCGGCCTGCTGCAGCCCGGACTGGATTGGCTGGAGCAGCGCACCGGAAAACCGGTGCTGGCAGTGCTGCCGTACCTGATGGGCTTGCATCTGGATGCGGAAGACGGCATCGACGTAGCGCAACACGTTAAAGGCGCATTCCGCGTAGTGGTGCCGGCGCTGCCGCGCATCAGCAACCACACCGATTTCGACGCCTTGCGCGCACATCCCGATATCGATCTGCGCTTCATCGGCCCGGGGCAAGCGATCCCGCCGGCCGATCTGATCATCCTGCCCGGCAGCAAAAACACCTGCAACGATCTGGACTGGTTAATGGCCAACGGCTGGCGCGCGCATCTGCAACATCACCTGCGCTACGGCGGCAAAGTGATCGGCATTTGCGGCGGTTTTCAGATGCTGGGACACAGCGTGAGCGACCCGCAGGGAATCGAAGGCGCGCCGCGTTCGGCGGCCGGTTTCGGCTTGCTCGATATCGACACCACCATGACCGCGCACAAGCAACTCACGCAAGTCGGCGGCCACTGCGCGTTCGATCCGGCGGCTGCTGTCAGCGGCTATGAAATTCACATGGGGATATCGAACGGCGCTGCGCTGGACCGCCCTGCGTTTGTGATCGACGGCAGGGCCGAAGGCGCGCGCTCGCAGGACGAGCAGGTGCTGGGGACGTATCTGCATGGCGTCTTCGACACGCCGCAAGCACTGGCTGCATTGCTGCAATGGGCCGGGCTGAAAAATGCCGCGCCGCTGGATCTGGCGCAATTGCGGGAGCAAAGCCTGGACCGGATTGCGGATGCGGCGCGGCCGTTGTTGGTGGCGTTGCGGCGGGGCGGCGGCACGGCGTAACGGCTATCCTTTACGTTTTACCAGTTGCGGTGACCCTCCCTTCGACAGGCTCAGGGCTATCGGAAAAACAGGCTCAGGGCGAACGGGTTTTTTTAAAAAATTGGAGAAACCCCCGTTCGCCCTGAGCGCCAGTGACGACCCGAATCAAGATGGCCGGGCACCATATTTTTGCAATACATCGATCAACCTTTTACTATTTTCTTGATACTCGGGAGTATTCGCATATTTGATCGCGTTATCCATCATGTTCTGCCCCCTTTTATATCTTTTAAATGTGGTGTGTGGGTCGATTAGCTTTCTCTCCAGAAATTGCTCCAAAATTAATGGGCAGGCTCCAGCATCGCTCAGGATATAGGTCAATTCGCCGAAACCGAAAACCCCATCCCCTTGTTCCGTGCTAGCCAGAAAACACGAGGCATTAAAATGCTCGTTTTCGAATAAATAAGAAACGATCTCATTTTCTGATGCCTTAATCGCGTAATACATTGCCTCGCTGGCCAAATCTCCATTTGTAATACTCTCGCTTATAACTTCAAAATTTGATGCATTGATTGCCTCTCTTAAATTAATTGGACGTGCGACATACTTACTATAGTCGTCGCCGCAAAACATTCTTGGTATATGAAATTCCGCCTGAAATATCATATTTAAAACTCTGTCCAAATTCAAACCGGTAGATCGCAAATCATTAAATACAAATCTGCGAAACCCTTTGTCTTCGGTCTTTCGCAAGAACTCAATTAAATGCAAAGCCAGTGCACTTTT
>DATMOE010000162.1:0-6141 GCA_035568435.1 Herbaspirillum sp.
ACTTGCCATCATCGCATGCCTTCCCTGGGGATGATAGTCTGATAATCATTATGGTTCCGGGCGGGCTTACACACTGGAACACGATCTTTACATTTCCCTGCCGGCATTTTTTCGCAGTTTCTTGCGCTGGAAATGCATAAAATTTTCCAATTTTTACACCCTCCAGCCTTAATTCGCTACTCCGCGTTCCCTCCTTGGAGCGATGCAATCAACGGGCAAGAAACGTTTCCCTTGCGTGCATGGCAGGCGCGCACAAGCTCGGACAGCACGGCTTCCATGCGCGCCAGGTTGTTCATCTTTTCGCGCACGTCCTGCAGCTTGCGCTCGGCCAATTGACTGGCTTCGTCGCAGTGGGCGTCGTCATCCAATCTGAGCAGTTCGGCGATTTCGTCCAGGCTAAAGCCCAGCCGCTGGGCCGATTTCACAAACCGCACCCGCGTCACATCCGCCGCGTTATAGCGGCGAATGCTGCCATAGGGTTTGTCAGGCGCCAGCAATAAGCCCTTGCGTTGGTAGAACCGGATGGTCTCCACATTGACCCCGGCAGCATTGGCGAAGGCGCCAATGGTCAAATTCTCAAAAATATTCTGCATATCCCTTGACTCCGTACATGACTACGGAAGTAAGGTTACGCCATTCATATTGGATCAGGAAGCAACATGATGGGACGCAACGGACTGCATATCGCCATCATCGGTAGCGGCGGCGCTGCGATGGCGGCGGCGTTGAAGGCCGTCGAACAAGGCGCGAAGGTCACGCTGATCGAGCGCGGCGCCATCGGCGGCACGTGCGTCAATATCGGCTGCGTGCCATCCAAGATCATGATCCGCGCCGCCCATATCGCCCATTTGCGCCGTGAAAGTCCATTCGACGGCGGCATCGCAGCGACCGCACCTGCGATTGATCGCAAGCAACTGCTGGCCCAGCAGCAGGCGCGCGTCGATGCGCTGCGCCACGCCAAGTACGAGGACATTCTGAACGGCAACCCGGCCATCACCGTGCTGCACGGCGAGGCCGTCTTCAAGGACGGCCAGAGTCTCACCGTGCGCCTGAACGACGGCGGCGAGCGCGTGCTGGCATTCGACCGCTGTCTGGTTGCCACCGGCGCTAGTCCGGCCGTTCCCCCCATCATTGGTTTGAAAGACACGCCATACTGGACTTCCACCGAGGCCTTGGTCAGCGACACCATTCCCGAGCGCTTGGCCGTGATTGGTTCGTCGGTGGTGGCGCTGGAGCTGGCGCAGGCATTTGCCAGATTGGGCAGCCAGGTCACGATCTTGGCGCGCAGCACGCTGTTCTTGCGCGAAGACCCGGCCATCGGCGAGGCCATCACTGCGGCCTTCCGTGCCGAAGGCATCAAGGTGCTGGAGCACACGCAAGCCAGCCATGTCGACCATATGAATGATGAATTCGTGCTCACCACGGAACACGGTGAAGTACGCGCCGATAAGCTATTAGTTGCCACCGGCCGCGCGCCCAACACGCGCAAGCTGGCGCTGGAAGCGGCGGGTGTCGCCATCAATGCACAAGGGAGCATCGTCATCGACCAAGGCATGCGTACAAGTACGCGACATATTTATGCCGCCGGCGACTGCACCGACCAACCGCAATTCGTTTATGTTGCCGCCGCCGCCGGCACCCGGGCGGCCATCAACATGACAGGCGGGGATGCAACCCTGGATCTGACCGCGATGCCGGCGGTTGTGTTCACCGACCCGCAGGTCGCCACGGTGGGCTACAGCGAGGCGCAAGCGCATCACGATGGGATCGAGACCGACAGCCGCCTGCTCACGCTGGATAACGTACCGCGTGCGCTTGTGAACTTCGATACACGCGGTTTTATCAAGCTGGTCATCGAGAAAGGGGGCGGACGACTCATCGGCGTACAGGCGGTGGCCCCGGAAGCGGGCGAATTGATCCAGACGGCCGTTCTCGCCATCCGCAACCGTATGACGGTACAGGAACTGGCTGATCAATTGTTTCCGTACCTGACGATGGTTGAGGGGCTAAAGCTTGCGGCGCAGACCTTCAGTAAAGACGTGAAGCAGCTTTCGTGCTGCGCCGGATGAAGCGGTCAAGACTCAAATTGAGCGCAGGTTGACGCGCTTGGATAATTCCTCTGCAGTTTCCTTGCGTTCGCTATAGCGATCCACCAGAAACGACGAAACGTCCCGCGTCAATAAAGTGAATTTAAACAGTTCCTCCATCACATCGACCACCCGGTCGTAATAGGCCGAAGGTTTCATACGGCCGGCTTCATCGAATTCCAGAAATGCTTTGGCAACGGAGGATTGATTCGGGATGGTGATCATGCGCATCCAGCGGCCCAGTATCCGCATTTGATTCACCGCGTTGAACGATTGCGAACCGCCGGAAACTTCCATCACCGCCAAGGTCTTGCCTTGGGTCGGGCGCACTGCACCGATAGACAGCGGAATCCAATCGATCTGCGCCTTCATGATCCCGGTCATCGCACCATGGCGTTCGGGCGAGGTCCACACCATGCCTTCGGCCCATTGCGCCAATTTGCGCAGTTCCTGGACTTTAGGATGGCTATCGGGTTCGTCATCGGGCAACGGCAAACCGTGCGGGTCGAAAATTTTGACTTCGCCGCCCATCGCCTCCAACAGCCGCGCCGCTTCCATCGTCAACAACCGGCTATACGATTTTTCTCGGACTGAGCCATACAACAGCAGGAAACGCGGTGCATGCGAACTGGTGGCGGCAGACGAAAAATCAGCCGCCGCCGGCACCTGAAAAAGCGCCGGGTCGAGATTCGGTAATTCAGGGATTTGAGACACGCCGCCCCTCCGCATCGATCACCGCTTCGCCGTCTTCTTTACTAAACGCACCCTTCTGCGGGTGAGGAAGAATAGCCAGAACCAATTCGGATGGCCGGCAAAGGCGGGTGCCCTTGGGGGTAACGACAAAAGGACGATTAATTAAAATCGGATGCGCCAGCATGGCGTCGATCAGTTGATCGTCGCTCAAGGCGGGATTATCCAGATGCAATTCTGCGTACGGTGTGCCTTTTTGGCGCAAGGCTTCACGCACGGTCAGGCCGGCATCGCCGATAAGTTTAAGGAGTGTTTCTCTCGATGGCGGTGTTTTCAGATACTCGATGATCTCGGGCTCATCGCCGGAATTGCGAATTAACGCCAACGTATTGCGGGCTGTTCCGCAAGCAGGATTGAAATAGATCGTAACGCTCATGATTGCATTTCCTCGATAGCTATCGGGCTGGGCCCGTTTCGTGATTGTGGATTGACATAGACAAACAAAATTGCGCCGAACGCCGCAATGCCAATGAGCGCCCAGAGTGTGCCGGTATAGCCGCCCGTGGCGCTATACAGCAGCGACGCAACAAACGGGCCGGCCGCGATTGCAATCAAGACCGGCGTCGACATCGCGCCGCTGATTGCGCCGTAGGTTTCTCGCCCGTACAGTTCGGCCGGCAAGGTGCCGCGCACAATCGTCATCACGCCATTGCCGATACCATACATCACGGCAAAGACGCCGTAGATGAGAATCCATTCCGACGGCGCAATTAATAATGCCAACGACAAAGGCAGCAGCCACGTCGCTATCATGCCTATCTGGCGCGAACTTGCCTTTTTACCGACGGTCGTCTCCAGAATGCGGCCAAGAACCTGCATCGGCCCGACCATCGCGCCAATCGCCGCCGCATGCGAGGCCGAGACGCCGCGATCGTGCAAAATCGAAATCAAATGCAACGACATCGCGGAGAACACCAGCGCATTGAACGTGATCGCTGCCGTAATGCCGTAAAAGCTGGGGTCGCGCAGCACAGCGGAAAGCGTTGCATTGTTTGTTTGCGCTGTCGGCCTTGAAGCTGCTGGAACGGACGTTATCTTTGGCAAAAATGCGTGGATCGGAAAACAAAGCAATAAATTCGCTGCTGCATAGATCAACCAGGTCTCCCGCCAGCCAAACCGATCGAGCAAAAACTGCGTCAACGGCCAGGAAACCGTGCTCGCAAATCCGCCGAATAAGGTCAACAAAGTAATGGCGCGGCGATAACCGCCGCCGAAAACTTGTGTTATCACAGCGAAAGCGGGTTGATAAAGCGTCGCACTCATCGCAATACCGATACCTGCCCAGGCGAAATACAGCGCGGCGACACTGTGCACATTGGCCAACAGCGCCAACATCAGTACGGCAAGTAAAGTACCGGCTCCCATCAATAAACGGCCGCCAATGCGGTCAATGATGCTGCCGGCCAGCGTCGAGAGACAGCCTGAAATCAACAGCGCGACCGAGTATGCGCCGACAATAACCGGTTTCGATGTGTGCAGATCGATCTGCATTGGCTGCATCAATACGCCGTAGGCGTAAAACAGCGATCCCCAACCGACGATCTGCGTCAGGCCGAGGGCCGGTATCAGCCAATTACCCCGATAATCCGATAATTTCATTAAGCCTTGCCCTTGGCTTCGTACCAGCCTTGCGTCCGATTCACGATCCCGACCACCAGCAGCATGACCGGCACCTCGATCAATACGCCGACCACCGTGGCGAGCGCCGCACCGGACTCAAAACCGAACAGGCTGATTGCCGCCGCGACTGCCAATTCAAAGAAATTGGAAGCGCCGATCAAGGCCGACGGACAAGCGATGGAATGCTTTTCGCCGACGACTCTATTGAGCCAGTACGCCAGCGCCGAATTGAAGAACACCTGAATCAAGATGGGAATGGCCAGCAAAGCGATCACCAGCGGCTGCTTGATGATGGCGTTGCCCTGGAAAGCAAACAGCAGCACCAGCGTGAGCAGCAGGGCGGAGATCGACCAGGGCTGGATGCGCTCCATCACGGCATCGAAACTGGCCTGTCCTCGCTGCAGCAAAGTCTTGCGCCAGAGCTGCGCGATGATGACCGGAATGACGATATACAAAACGACGGAAGTCAGCAATGTCGCCCACGGCACCGTAATACTCGATACGCCTAGCAGCAGCCCGACCAGCGGCGCAAACGCAAACACCATAATGAGATCGTTCATCGCCACTTGCGACAGCGTAAAGTACGGATCGCCACCGGTGAGACGGCTCCAGACAAACACCATCGCCGTGCACGGCGCCGCAGCCAATAGGATCAAACCGGCCACGTATGAATCCAATTGTTCCGCCGGCAAATAGGGCGCGAACCAATGACGGATGAACAGCCAGCCGAGAAAGGCCATCGAGAACGGCTTGACGGCCCAGTTAACGAAGAGCGTCACGCCGATGCCGCGCGCATGCCCCCTGATCTGATTCCATGCCGCGAAGTCGATCTTGAGCAGCATCGGGATAATCATGACCCAAATCAGGAAGCCGACCGGCAGATTGACTTTGGCAATTTCCAATGCGCCGATCGCTTTGACGGCATTCGGGAAGCCTTGGCCAAGCAAAATACCGGCAACGATGCAAAGCGCTACCCATAAGCTGAGATAGCGTTCAAAAAAATTCATGGATGCGCCGGCAGCACGCTTGCCGGTAACTTCGCATTGCACGGACATAAGATTTCTCGGCTAGGAAGTTTAAGTAGTCAATTTTTCAGTCGGGCAGCAAACGGTAAGGGGAGCGCATACATTCCCGCCGCAGCAGTTTTCGGTGAGAAAGCCGATCAGACCGTTCATCGTGTCGAAATTGGCTGAATAGATGACAAAACGCCCCTCGTGGCGGGGCGTCACCAATTGTGCGTGCGACAGTTCTTTTAAGTGAAAAGACAGCGAGGAGGGGGAAATGGATAATTGCTCGGCAATTTTTGTCGCGGCCATCCCTTCTGGGCCACGTTGTACCAGTAAGCGAAAAACCGCTAACCGCGATACTTGGGCGAGCGCAGCGAGTGCTGCAATCGTGTCTTTCGTTTCCATCAATGCCCCACAATTAATTTAACTATTCAACAATCATTGAATTATAAAATTAATTCGATCTTTATGTGAATTTTTTTGGGGAAGCAGGTACTGCGCGTCCTAATGCTGTTCAGTGAAGGCGCCGTCTTTGGGGTGTGGTGGGATGTTGTGCGCAGTGAGGTAAAGAAGGGAGGGGCCGCAGGCCCCGGAATGACACGAACGGAGTACAACAGCCCGCCACACCCCAAAGACGGCGCCTTCACTGAACAGCATTACCGTAAATTACCAGTGTG
>DATMOE010000163.1:0-2274 GCA_035568435.1 Herbaspirillum sp.
ACCGGCGGCTCGATTCGCCAACCGGCATCGCTGTGCGGCGTCACCGGCATCAAACCGACCTACGGCAGCGTATCGCGCTATGGCATGATCGCCTTTGCATCGTCGCTGGACCAAGGCGGCCCGATTGCGAAAACGGCGGAAGATTGCGCGCTGCTGCTCAATGCGATGAGCGGTTTCGATGCACGCGACTCCACCAGCCTGGAACGCAAGAGCGAAGACTTTACGGCCAAGCTTGAGGGTGATTTGAAGGGTCTCAGGATCGGTGTGCCGCGCGAATTCTTTGGCGCCGGCCTGGCATCCGATGTCGAACAGGCAGTCCGCGCAGCGCTGGCCGAATTTGAAAAACTGGGCGCTGTGCTGGTCGATATCTCGCTGCCGAAAACCGAATTATCGATTCCGGTTTATTACGTGATTGCGCCAGCCGAAGCATCATCCAATCTGAGCCGCTTCGACGGCGTGCGTTACGGCCATCGCGCCAGCGGCTACAAGGATTTGGCCGATATGTACAAAAAGTCGCGTGCCGAAGGTTTCGGCGAGGAAGTCAAACGGCGTATTCTGATCGGCTCCTACGTGCTTTCGCATGGCTATTACGATGCCTATTATCTGCAGGCGCAACGCATCCGCCGCCTCATCGCACAGGATTTTCAGCAGGCGCTGGCTGGGTCTAACCGTCTGTGCGACGTCATCATGGGGCCGGTATCGCCTACGGTGGCATGGAATCTGGGCGATAAAGCGGACGATCCGGTGGCCAATTATCTGGCCGATATTTTTACGCTTTCCACCAGTCTGGCGGGCTTGCCCGGCATGTCGATTCCGTGCAGCTTCGGCCAGGGCGGCAACAATGCGCAACGCCCGGTCGGATTGCAGATTATCGGGAATTACTTCGACGAAGCAAGATTGCTGAATGTGGCGCATCAGTATCAGCGCGCTACGGACTGGCATTTGAAGACGCCGCAATAGCGAAATTTAAAGGAATATTATGCAGTGGGAAGTCGTCATCGGTCTTGAAACGCACACGCAGCTTTCGACCCAATCGAAAATTTTCAGCGGCTCGCCGATCCGTTTCGGCGCCGCGCCGAACACACAAGCCAGCCCGGTCGATCTGGCGCTGCCCGGCGTATTGCCGGTACTTAATAAGGGCGCGGTCGAGCGCGCCATCCAGTTCGGTCTCGCCATCGGCGCCACCATCGCGCCGCGCTCGGTATTTGCACGCAAAAACTATTTTTATCCAGATTTGCCGAAAGGCTATCAGATCAGTCAATTCGAATTGCCGGTAGTACAAGGCGGTCGGATTACCTTTGTGCTCGAAAAAGACGGCAAGCCGGAATTGCGCTCCATCCAATTAACCCGCGCGCATCTGGAAGAAGATGCCGGCAAATCGCTGCATGAAGATTACGCCGGCATGAGCGGCATCGATCTGAACCGGGCCGGCACGCCGTTGCTGGAAATCGTCACCGAACCGGACATGCGCAGCGCCGCCGAAGCCGTGGCCTATGCCAAGGCACTGCATTCGCTGGTGATGTGGCTCGGCATCTGCGACGGCAATATGCAGGAAGGTTCGTTCCGCTGCGATGCCAACGTTTCGGTGCGGCCGGCCGGACAGCAGGCCTACGGAACCCGCAGCGAGATCAAGAATCTGAACTCCTTCCGTTTCATGGAAGACGCGATCAATTACGAAGTGCGGCGCCAGATCGAACTGATCGAAGACGGCGGCAAGGTGGTGCAGGAAACCCGCCTCTACGATCCCGACAAGAAAGAAACGCGTTCCATGCGCAGCAAGGAAGATTCGCAGGATTATCGCTATTTCCCGGACCCGGATTTGCCGCCGCTGATCATTTCATCCGAATGGATAGAACGCGTGCGCGCCGCCATGCCCGAGTTGCCGGATGCGATGCGTCGACGCATGATCGCCGATTACGGCCTGTCGGAATACGATGCGATGATTTTGACGCAGTCGAAAGCAATGGCGGCCTATTTCGAGGCAGTCGTAGCGCAAGCCGGTCCGACGCAAGCCAAACCCGCCGCCAACTGGCTGATGGGCGACCTCGCATCGCAGGTGAATCGCGACGGCATCGATATCGCCGATGCGCCGGTCAGCGCCGCGCAACTGGCGTTGTTGCTGCAACGGATTGCCGACGGCACCATTTCAAACAAGATCGCCAAAGACATCTTCGCCATCATGTGGGATGAAAAAGCCGGCGATGCCGGCGCTGCGGACCGCATTATCGAAGCCAAGGGCCTGAAGCAGATTTCTGACGCGGGCGCGCTGGAAAA
>DATMOE010000164.1:0-2902 GCA_035568435.1 Herbaspirillum sp.
GGACTCGATTTATAGAGCAGCGACAGAATGGTCGCATTGATGCCGACCGATTTACCCGATCCGGTGGTGCCGGCAACCAGCAAATGCGGCATCTTGGCCAAATCCGCCACCACCGGATGACCGGCGATATCCTTACCCAGCGCGATGGTCAGGCTGGAGGAGCTGTCGTTATAGATTTTCGAGCCGAGAATTTCGGTGAGGCGCACGATTTGCCGCTTCGGATTCGGCAATTCCAGGCCCATGTAGTTTTTACCTGCGATGACTTCGACCACCCGGATCGACGTCAGCGACAGCGAACGCGCCAGATCGCGCGCCAGGCCGACGATCTGGCTGCCTTTGACGCCCGTCGCGGGTTCTATCTCGTAACGCGTGATGACCGGCCCGGGATGGGCGGCAATCACCTTGACCTGCACCCCGAAATCGGACAATTTCTTCTCGATCAGACGGCTGGTGAATTCCAGCGTTTCGACCGAAACGGTCTGCTGCACCGGCGGCGCTTCATCCAGCAAGGACAGCGGCGGCAGATCGCTATCCATATCCACGAACAGCGCGCTTTGTTTTTCTTTTTCGATACGCTGCGATTTCGGCACGTCCATGACTTGCGGCTCGATGCGGATCGGCGCAGCTTCGACGATCTTGGCGCGCTCCTGCACCACGACTTCCTCGCGCTTAACCGCAGCGACATGGCCAACCTTGCGGTCTTCCCGCGCCACATAGAAATTTTTCAGTCCGAATACGATGCCTTCCAGCGCAGCGCCCAGACGCTCCACGGCGGCCAACCAGGACACATGAAAAAACAGACTGAAGCCGAGGCCGAACAGCAACAGCAGCAAGAGTGTGGCGCCGGTAAAACCCAGCGCGTTTTGCGCCGCGCCGCCGATCATTTCGCCCAGCACGCCACCCGGCGCGCGCGGCAATGGCAATTTCATGCTGTACATGCGCATGTATTCGAGACCGAGGCTGCCGGCCAGCATCAGCGCAAAGCCGGTCAGCCGGATCAGCGCCTCGTGTTTATGCTCGGGATCGGCTTCTTGCTCCAGAAAAAACCGTCGCGACATGCGGCGATAGCCGAGCCAGAGATACCGCCCGCACAGTACGCAGAACCACCAGGCCGACAGACCGAATACATACAGCAGCAGATCGGCGCTATAAGCCCCCACTTTGCCGCCCCAGTTGTGCAGGCGCAACACGGCGATGGAACGGGACCAGCCGGGGTCGTCGTGGGAGTAAGTCAGCAGGATTAGCACCAGATAGACGCTCAGGGTCGCCAATACCAGCCAGCGGGCCTCGGATAGTAAGCGCACCAGCCGGTTTGGCAGCGGCGCGGATTCCGCAGGCTTGGGATTGCGTGTATACGCTTGGGATGTTCGGGTCATAGGTCAATCTGCGATCTGATATGTTGGCTAAGTGCGTGCCGTAGTACGTGCCAATTTGCGATCCTGCATTGTAACGGGCTATCGCTTCGAGAATGTAACATGACAGATTCGCATCACCCTAAAGCAACAATTAGTTGCTTGCGAAATTATTCCCATTTGGGCATAATTTCGCAACTAAAATGCACGCCAGGGAGAACGAAAATGATTGAAATTGAAACCGGCAGCAACAATGTTTATGCCGATTTGGGCATGGAAAATGCCGACGAAATGCTGGTCAAGGCAAAACTGGCATTGAAAATTGGCGAAATCATCAAATCCAGACGCTGGACGCAACAACAAGCCGCCGATGTCCTCGGTATTACGCAACCCAAGCTATCCAAAATGCTGCGCGGCCAATTTCGTGGCGTAAGCGAAGCAAAAATGCTCGATTGCCTGGCGCGGCTCGGCCGTAATGTGCAAATCGTCGTCGGTCCGGCGCGGCGCTCGGCGACAGCGGGTCAGATTGAGGTGGTTTTTGCGGTTTAGGCAACGCTGATCCGCATGCATTGCACGCCGCCCACTCTTGTGTAAGCACAGCGACAACCCCATCTCGTCTATAATCTGGTGCCTTTAGGCGCCGCTTTTTTTCGTCCGACACCTCAACGTAGAGCGCTTTATGACTTCTCCGAAACACGCAAAAGTATTGATTCTGGGCTCCGGCCCTGCCGGTTACAGCGCTGCTGTGTATGCCGCGCGCGCCAATCTGAATCCCGTCCTGATTACCGGTGTCGAGCAAGGCGGTCAGTTGATGACCACGACCGATGTCGAAAACTGGCCCGGCGACCCAACCGGCGTGCAAGGGCCGGAACTGATGGAGCGCCTGCTCCAGCATGCCAAGAATTTTAATACCGAAATCGTCTTCGATCATATTCATACCGCGCATTTGTCCGAAAAACCGATCCGGCTGATCGGCGATGTCGGCCAATATACTTGCGACGCGTTGATTATCGCCACCGGCGCTTCGGCGCAATATCTCGGTCTGCCATCGGAAAACGCTTTCATGGGTAAAGGCGTGTCGGCTTGCGCTACCTGCGACGGCTTTTTCTATCGCGGCAAGGAAGTTGCCGTGGTCGGCGGCGGCAATACCGCGGTCGAGGAAGCGTTGTATTTGTCCAATATCGCCAGTAAGGTGACGCTCATCCATCGCCGCAACAAATTCCGCGCCGAGCCGATTTTGATCGATCGCCTGATGCACAAGGTGGGCGAAGGCAAAATCGATGTCAAATATAATCATGTTCTGGATGAAGTGGTCGGTGATGCCAGCGGCGTGACCGGCATTAATATCCGCGACACCGATCAGAGCAATATGACGCCCATGCCGGTGCATGGCGTTTTCATCGCCATCGGCCATAAGCCGAATACCGGTATTTTCGAAGGTCAGTTGGAAATGAAAAACGGCTACATCAAAACCCGCACCGGTCTTGAAGGCGACGCCACCGGCACCAGCATTCCCGGCGTGTTTGCTGCCGGCGATGTGCAGGATCATA
>DATMOE010000165.1:0-8826 GCA_035568435.1 Herbaspirillum sp.
TTCGATCTTGGCTGCGCGTATTCATCAGCAAGAATTTTTATAATTACAACTACGATTATCGCGAGGAATGGCTGGGATTCACCCGCCGCTTGTCCGAAAAAGGGCCAGACCTCGAACAGCGCGCGATACAGGCGCTGGCCAAACTGGTGGAAAGTCCGGGCGGCGCGGCCTTTACCGTCAACAAGGCGGATGCCGGATATTGCGAAACAGTGGCGCGTTGGAATATGCCGCTGACGAGCAAAGCCGACCCGGATAACACATCCCTGTTTCGATTCCTGCAACAAAAGCACTGGGTGATCGACCTGCGCGAATATGCGGACCATCCTTCCCGCTACAACGATCTCGCGATTCCTGCATGGCTGCACAGCTTTCCGCGTGCCCGGCTGGTGGTTCCGCTTAGCCTGCACGGGGAATTATTTGGATTCATCGTCCTGGCACAGCCGAGAATTCCATTGAAACTGAACTGGGAGATGACGGATTTACTGAAGATCGCCGGCAGCCAAGCCGCCAGTTATCTGTCGCAGCAGCAGTCGGCAACCCATCTGATGGTCGCTCGGCAATTCGAGTCGTTCAATCGGATGTCGACGTTTATCGTTCACGATTTGAAAAATCTGGTGTCGCAGTTATCGCTGTTGATGACCAATGCGGAGCGGCATAAAGACAATCCAGAATTTCAGCGCGACATGATCGATACCGTCGATTTTTCGGTGCAGAAAATGCAACTTTTATTGCATAAATTGAGTCGCCAGGATTCGATGGAAAGGCAGGCGTCGGTGCATTTGGATGCACTGCTGGAGCAGACGATACGCTCCAAGTCGACCGCCGAGCCGAGACCGGTGCTTGAAGTCTGCGCTACCGGGCTGGTCGTGATGGCCGATAAGGAACGCTTGGAGAGGGTACTCGGGCATATCGTCCAGAACGCCATTGAGGCTTCTGTCAAGGATGGCAAAGTTGTCGTGCGGGTTGAACGGGAAGGCGAGCGGGCAGCTATTTCCATCAAGGATAACGGCCGAGGCATGAGCGAGGGATTCATTCGCGAGCGCTTGTTCAAACCATTTGAAAGTACCAAATCGGCCGGCATGGGGATCGGCGTATTTGAAAGCCGCGAATATATTCTTGCGCTTGGCGGTGAATTGCGCGTGAACAGCAGCGAATCCGTCGGGACCAATTTCCAGATCATTTTGCCACTTCATACAACGGCGATTGTGTCGCCGGCACAATCGTAAAAGGAAAAATGTGAGTGAAAATAAACAGAAGTTTCTGATCGTCGAAGACGACCCCGGTTTGCAAAAACAATTACGCTGGAGTTTGGACGCCTATGAAGTGCATATTGCCAGCGACCGCGAAAGCGCCCTGGCGATGATGCGGCGGCATGTGCCGGCGGTGGTCACAATGGATCTCGGATTGCCGCCGGACCCGGATGGTGCATCGGAAGGATTTGCGACGCTCAAGCAATTGCTGTCGCTGGCCCCGGACACCAAGGTGATCGTGCTGACCGGTAACCAGGATCATGCGCATGCACTCAAGGCAATCGGCATGGGCGCTTACGACTTTCATCAAAAACCGTGTAACGACGAAGTTTTGCGCTTGATCGTCGCGCGGGCGTTTTATCTGCATGCGTTGCAGCGTGAAAACCGGCGCATGCAATATGGCCCGGCAGACTCGCCGCTGAACGGCTTGATCACCCGGGATGCCGGCATGCTGAGCGTGTGCCGCAATATTGAAAAAGTAGCGCCTTCGTCGGCCTCCGTCATGTTGCAGGGAGATAGCGGCACCGGTAAGGAAGTGCTGGCCCGGGCGCTGCATCAACTCAGCTCGCGCAGAGCACGTCGCCTCATGGCCATTAATTGCGCCGCGATTCCAGAGCACCTGCTTGAAAGCGAGTTGTTCGGTTATGAACGAGGGGCATTTACCGGCGCGGTCAAGCAAACCATCGGCAAGGTGGAGCTGGCCAACGGCGGTACTTTTTTTCTCGACGAGGTAGGCGATTTGCCGATGCCGCTGCAGGCCAAGCTGCTGCGTTTCCTGCAAGAGCGCGTCATCGAGCGGGTGGGCGGGCATATAGAGATTCCGGTCGATGTGCGGGTGGTTTGCGCGACGCACCAGAATCTCAAGGAATTAACGGAAACCGGACGTTTCCGGGAGGATTTGTATTACCGTTTGTGCGAGATCGTTGTCAAGATTCCTGCGTTAAAGGACCGCCCCGGCGATGCCGTCTTGCTGGCCCAGCATTTTATGAATAAAGCTTGCATCAAAGAGGGGCGTCCAACTTTGCGTTTCTGTCAGGACGCGCTCATCGCAATCGAGGCTTACGATTGGCCCGGCAATGTGCGGGAAATAGAAAATTACGTGACGCGCGCCGTCATCATGGCCGACGGAACGCAGATCACCGCGGAAGATCTCGGCTTGACGGCAAGTGAACGGCAATCCGAACCGCTCAATTTGCGCCAGGTGCGGGACGAAGCGGAGTACGAGGCCGTGGTCAAAGCGCTGGGGCGACAGGACGGCAATATTCTCAAGACGGCCGAACTGCTCGGCATCAGCCGGCCGACGCTTTACGATCTGATGAGTAGGCTTGGGATAAAGTGAAGCCAGGCATTGCAATGACCAACCTCGTTCATGAATTTATTTTCGATGCCGCGCATGCCCGTCCCAAAGCGCAGGCCCTGGTGTACCGGGATAGTCAACTGAACTATCAAAGTTTGGCGACGCAGGTCGATGCCATGGCGTCGGCCCTGCTGGCGTGCGGCATCGGCAGCGCGGAACGGGTAGGCGTTTACTTGGAAAAACGGATCGAAACAGTGGTCTCCCTGTTCGGCGCAGCCGCCGCAGGCGCCGTTTTCGTGCCGATCAATCCGCTTCTGAAGCAGACGCAGGTCGCCCACATTCTGTGCGACTGCAATGTCCGAATCCTGGTGACTTCCGCGCAGCGCTTGTCTGCGCTGGCCGATATCATTGCGCTATGCTGCGATCTGCGTACCGTGATAATAGTAGGTCCGCTGCCACCATTGCCGCTGCCGCCGCTTCCGAGAATCGACATTGTCATGTGGGATGCTGCAATCGAAGCCGGCGGGCATGCTCCGGCCCATCGTCGCATCGACAGCGACATGGCTGCGATCCTTTATACCTCCGGCAGTACCGGGCGCCCCAAGGGGGTCGTGCTTTCTCATCGCAATTTGGTGGCGGGTGCGGCCAGCGTGGCGCAGTACCTGCAAAACACGTCGAACGATCGGATTCTTGCCGTCTTGCCATTGAGCTTCGACTATGGATTGAGTCAACTGACGACGGCCTTTCACGCCGGCGCCTGCGTGGTCCTGATGAATTATCTGTTCCCGCGCGACATCGTCACGATCGTGGCGCGCGAGCGTATCAGCGGGTTGGCGGCGGTGCCGCCGCTTTGGATACAGCTGGCGCAACAGGCGTGGCCGGCAGAGTCCGGCCTGCGCTACATCACCAATTCCGGCGGGGCACTGCAGCGTCCGACGCTTGACAAGATACGCCGCGCATTACCGCGCACAGACGTCTATCTGATGTACGGCCTGACCGAAGCGTTTCGTTCGACGTATTTGCCGCCGTCCGAGCTCGACCGGCGCCCAGATTCGATCGGACGAGCGATTCCGAATGCGGAAGTGATGGTGGTGCGGCCGGACGGCACACTTTGCGCGCCCGATGAACCGGGCGAACTGGTGCATCGAGGCGCACTGGTTGCACAGGGTTATTGGAACGATCCGCAAAAAACGGCGGAGTGCTTCAGGCCGGCGCCGAATCGTTCGGAAATGTTCTCGGTGCCAGAACTGGCTGTTTGGTCGGGGGATACTGTTAGAGCCGATAAAGAGGGATTTATTTATTTCATCGGGCGCGACGATGACATGATCAAAGTGTCCGGGTATCGAGTTAGTCCGCATGAAGTGGAAGAAGTGGTGTATGCGACGGGATTGGTGGCGGAGGCAGTTGCGATAGGTGTACCGCATCCGCAATTCGGCCAGGCTGTCGTGGTGATTGCGCCGCGTTCCGACGATTTCTCCCCGCAGTCGCTGATCCAGGCGTGTCAATCCCGTTTGCCGTCCTATATGATGCCGGCGCATGTGGGGCAATGGGAGGGGAGCCTGCCTCGGACCGCAAACGGAAAGATCGATCGCAAGTTGCTGCAACGATCGATGGCTGCTTTTTTTGCGACGAGATGAAATGAACAGTACGACTAAACCTGGCCATGCCGGCCACACCGGCCACCCTGAGCAGCAAAATTTTCCGATCTTGAATGGCTGTCTGCACATCGGAGGCATACCGGTCACACGCCTTGCGCAGCGCGTCGGCAAGACACCGTTCTACGCGTACGATCGATCCTTGCTCATCGATCGTGTGAAATATTTGCGGCGTGTCTTGCCTAGCGATATCAGCCTGCATTACTCGGTAAAAGCAAATCCGATGCCGGCCCTGGTGCAATGCATGGCCAATCTTGTCGATGGTTTCGATGTGGCGTCCGGCGGCGAACTCAAGGTCGCACTCGATACGACAATGAAGCCCGTCGATATCAGTTTCGCGGGCCCTGGAAAAAACCTGGCGGAGCTAAGCCAGGCGGTGTCGGCCGGCGTGATCGTCAGTGTTGAATCGGAACGGGAGGTCAATATACTGGTCGACATCGGCGAGGCGCTCGGTGTGGCGCCGAGGGTGTCGGTGCGCGTCAACCCCGATTTCGAGATGAAGACTTCCGGCATGAAGATGGGCGGCGGCGCCAAACCGTTCGGGGTCGACGCCGAATCCGTGCCGCAGTTGCTCAGGCGTTTGGGAAGCCTCGGCGTCGATTTCCAGGGGATGCAGATTTTCAGCGGCTCCCAGAGTCTCAATCCGGCCGCGATCATGGAGGCGCAATCGCGCACATTCGAATTAGCTTTTCGGCTCGCGCAATACGCAAGCACGCCGGTGCGTTCACTCAATATCGGCGGCGGCTTCGGCATTCCGTATTTTCCCGGCGACCTGCCGCTGGATGTCGCGCAGATCGGTTATCACCTCGCACAATGGATGCCGCGTGTGCACGCGGCGTTGCCGGGGTCGGAAATAATCGTTGAGCTGGGACGCTACCTGGTCGGCGAGGCGGGCATCTATGTGACGCGCGTAATTGATCGGAAAGTCTCGCGCGGGCAGATTTTTCTGGTGGTCGACGGCGGCCTGCACCACCATCTGGCCGCGTCCGGCAACTTTGGCCAGGTGATCCGGAAAAATTATCCGGTGGCAGTGGCGAGCGCATCTTTGAATGCCGCACGGGAAGTCGTTTCGGTGGTGGGGCCGCTATGCACACCGCTCGACGTACTAGCGGCACAGACCGAATTGCCGGCGGCCGATGTCGGCGATCTCATTGTAGTGTTCCAGTCCGGCGCTTACGGCCTGACAGCCAGCCCGACTGCATTCCTGGGACATCCAGCGCCGGGCGAGGTGCTGCTATGACGCCGTCAAGAGAAGCGACGGCATATCTGGTCGTGCCTGCCCTCAAGGGGCGGAAATAAAACGCTAATCTCAGATAAAAATTATGCTCTTCAATTCCTTTGGTTTTCTGCTTTTGTTTTTGCCGATTGTCGCCGCTATTTTTTTCTTATCGGCGCGAATCGATCGCCAGTGGGCGGCCGCATGGCTGGCGTTGGCGTCACTGTTTTTCTATGGTTGGTGGGATATTCGCTACGTTCCCTTATTGCTTTCATCAGTCTGTTTTAATTACTGGGCCGGCAGTCGTATCGGCAACGCCGCGGCCCCTTTCCGTCAGCGTTGGCTGGCGTTCGCAGTCGTTGCCAATTTACTGTTGCTTGGGTATTTCAAATACGCCGATTTTGCCGTTTCCAGCGTTAATTTCATTACCCACGCGCACTACCCTGTACTCAAGATCGTTTTGCCGATCGGCATTTCTTTTTTCACATTTACCCAAATCGCTTTCTTGGTCGATACCTGCCGCGAGGAAGTCAGGGAATATCGATTTGTGCATTATCTGTTGTTTGTGACCTATTTTCCGCATTTGATTGCCGGTCCCATTTTGCATCACAAGGAAATGATGCCGCAATTCGGCGACAGCCGGACCTATCGGTTTTCTGCAATAAACTGGGCAGACGGTTTGTCCATTTTTATTATCGGACTGGCGAAAAAAGTATTGATCGCGGACAATCTGGCGGACTATGCCAATGTGGTTTTCGATAAAACCGATGCGCCATCGCTGTTTATTGCATGGGGCGGCGTACTGGCATACGCATTCCAGTTGTATTTCGACTTTTCCGGTTATTCCGACATGGCGATCGGTTTGTCCCGCCTGTTCGGCATCAAGCTGCCGCTTAATTTCCATTCACCCTACAAGGCAGAAAACATCATCGTATTTTGGCGGCACTGGCACATGACGCTTTCCCGCTTCTTGCGCGATTACCTGTATATCCCGCTTGGCGGAGGCCGGAAGGGAACGGCAAGACGGTACGTCAACCTGATGCTGACGATGTTGCTGGGCGGCTTGTGGCACGGGGCCGGATGGAATTTTGTGATTTGGGGCGCACTGCATGGCGCTTATTTGATGGTCAATCATGGCTGGATCGGCTTATCGGCGCGCTATCGGTTACCGGCGTTCCTGCGTTTTGGAAAAGTGTCCGGCACATTACTGACGTTCTTTGCGGTGTGTATTGCATGGGTATTTTTCAGGGCTGCCAATCTCACGCATGCGCTCGATATCCTGAAAGGATTATTGTTTTTTTCCGGGGTGGGCATACCCGATTCGATCGGTGAGCACCTCGGTAATTTGCGGCCATTGCTAGAGCAGTATGGTGTGCGCTTTTATCTTGGCGGCGGCGCGCGGTTTGTGCAAACGTATCTGTGGGTGGGGTTTGCGGCTGTATTGGTTTTTTGTTTTCCCAATACGCAGCAGATCATGTCCCGGTACGAGCCGGCGTTGGAGGGCGGGGCAATGCAAGGTTTTCTGGCGGCCGGCGCCAACCAGCTCCGATGGATGTGGACGCCCACCGTAGTCTGGGCAATCTGGATCGGGCTGATCGCGACGGCGAGTTTGTTGTCGCTGAACAGGCCGGCAGAATTTTTATATTTCCAGTTTTGAGGACGGAAACCGGCATGGACAACCATCGGGAATGCGGCCTTTTTTTGTTGTGGCTGGCGCTTACCGTTCTTGCCGGCTGCTTTCTCTCGATCGCTTTCGTGGTCGTGGTGGATCCTTATCGCATCTATCAACTGATCGATATTCCAGGCTTAAATCAATTGCGGCCTGCGCCTGAGCGTTATCAGGAAGAAATCAAACTGACGCTGGCGCGCAAGATAAAAGCGAATGTCTATGTGATGGGAAATTCCCGCGCGGAATGGGGATTCAATCCGCTTGAACTCGCCGATGGGACAGCCGGGGAGGTGCCTTACAACCTTGCGATTTCAGGTAGCGGCATTGCGACGGCCAGGAACGAATTCGACTATTTGCACAGCATCGGAGACAAGCCCAAGAAAGTGATTCTCGGTGTTGAGTTTCTCGATTTCCTGGTCGATTCGGGCGCCCGGCCCGCTGCCGTGCCGCGCCGGCCGTCGCGAGAGGGGTATGCCGTCGATGGATTGAAATGGAAATTCGATGCGATGTTTTCGATGACTTCGGTCATGGATGCACTGACGACATTGCGAATACAGCGCGGTCTCGAAGTGCAAACCACGACACTCGAAGGTTTCAATCCCATGACCGAATATAAAAAATATGCCCGGGAAGAAGGATATTTCGCCATATTCAGGCAACGCGCGGAGGAGTATGCCCGCACTTTTGTCCGTAAGCCCCATGCATTGCGCCTGAGCAGTACCGGCAGCTCGTCCAATCTGGACGACTTGCGCGCCATGCTGCTCATTGCGGCTAAGGACGGCATCGAATTGCAAATCGTGATTTATCCATATCATGCCCAAATGCTGGCAATGTTTGAGCAGTCGGGCTTGTGGCCGGCATTCGAAGAGTGGAAGGGCATTCTGGCGCGGGAAGTCGACGCAGCACGGCGCAACGATCCCGAAGCACGCATTTCCTTATGGGATTTCAGCGGCTTTTCCCCTTTCCAGTGTGAGCCCGTTCCGGCGAGGAACGACAAGACCTCGGTTACTCGATGGTATTGGGAAGCCGGACATTTCAAGCAGGATCTGGGCGACCTGATTCTGGCGCGTTTGCGGGAGAAAGATCAAGCAATCTTGCCGCAACCGAATACACTCGGATTTCCACTGACACTGGCCAATTTGCAGGAAAATCGCGAGCGCATTGCCAGGGGGCGCATTGCGTGTCTGGCATCGGCGCCACAGTTATTCGAAGAAGCAACTGAGCTGGTTGCGCGTGCGCGCACGCAGCAGCCCTGACTAGTCCACTGATGCAAAAACAAACGCTTGTATATTCACGCGCTCATCCACAAAGTATGCCTACCAACTTGGTGAATCGAATGAAAAATTTTTTCTACCGTAGTGCGCGAATTCATTTTTTCTTTCTCGGTTGTGCGATGGCCGTCGCATCCACTGCAGGCGATCTTATCCAGACGATTGAAACCGTCAAGCCGTCGATTGTCGGGATCGGAACGTTCTTGCAGACACGCAGTCCTGCGGTCAGTTTCGTCGGCACCGGATTTGTCGTTGGCGACGGTCTCAGCGTGGTGACCAATGCGCACGTCATCCCTGGCGCCTTCGATAATGAACATAAAGAGATTTTGCGTGTGACGGTGGGTAAAACCAATGGCACCGAATTCCGCGACGCCGCATTGGTCGTCGTCGATAAGCTCCATGATCTTGCCCTGCTGAGAATCAGCGGCCTGCCTTTGCCGGCAATGAAAGTAGGGGATTCCGGCACGG
>DATMOE010000166.1:0-3011 GCA_035568435.1 Herbaspirillum sp.
ACCGTGGTCTTCGGGCATTGGTCGACGCTCGGCCTAGTATCGCAGCCCAACGTCATCGGGCTCGATACCGGCTGCCTGTGGGGCGGCAAACTTACCGCGCTATGCCTTGAGGATCGTTCGCTGATTCAGGTGGCGTGTCCACAGTCGGCGCAGCACGGCTGATATCGACAAGCGTCGCTGCCGATGCATGGCCTAATGCCTGATTAATCGCCTCACGCGTTGCAAGCGACAGCTCGCGCCGATGCGCGCCTGCGCTCGTGATCGGCGCCAGCACCGTCAGCTCGGCCGTAATTGGACGGCTGACGCGCGCTTTCAAAATTGCCAGAATACTTTCGACGATGGTCGTATCGCCGATAAAATCAGCCGCTGGATGTAAATCGCCGGCGGCATCCAAATAACGCAATGCATACGGTTGCACCGGTACTGCGGCGTCGATCGCCGCTTCAAATAAATTGGGATGGAACGGCAGCAAACTGCCTTGCTCGGCAGTGGTGCCTTCGGGAAAAAACGCAATGCGATCGCCCGCTTTAATGCTGGCCACCAGACCCTGGTAAATCGCCCGCACATCACGCGGCCTGCCGCGTGCAATGAAAATCGTGCCGCTCTTGGCGCATAGCCAGCCGACCAGCGGCCAGTTGCGGATATCCGATTTGGCGACGAAACGGCAAGGCGCCAAGGTGTTGATGACGAAAATATCGAGCCAGGAAATGTGATTGGCGACCATCAATGCCGATTGCGCAGCAGAGGCGGATACGGATGTGAGCGAAGCCACATTGCCGTCCACATCCCGCATCACGATTTTCAGACCGCAGATATGCACCAGCTTGGCCGACCAGCGCCGGATGCGCGCCTGCCGCGACGGACGGTCGAGAAAGGGAAAGATAAAAGCGCAGGTCGCCAGGCCGGCAAACAGATGCAGGAACATCCGTCCTATCGAGTAGATAATCATCCGCTGGTTTTATATTGAGCGTTGGTAAGCGATGTTACCTTCGACAATCGTCGCCTGCACCCGGCCACGCAGTTCATAGCCGAGAAACGGCGTGTGCTTGCCTTGGCTGGCCAGCGTTTTGGCGTCAACCGTCCAATGCGCCGACGGATCGAAGATGCAAATATCGGCTGTGCTGCCGACCGATAAATTGCCTGCCGCAACGCCTGCAACACGCGCCGGATCATGCGTGATTTTGGCGATCGCTCTGGACATGCCGCCTTGATCGTCCGGCGCGCTTTCCACGCCCCATTTCAATGTCAGCGACAACAGTAATTCCAGCCCGGTTGCGCCCGGCGAGGCTTCGCCGAACGGCCGCGTTTTTTCGTCATCGTCGACCGGCGTATGGTCGGAGCAGATCGCATCGATGGTGCCGTCCTGCAAGGCTTGGCGGATCGCATCGCGATCGCGCTGGGAGCGGAACGGCGGCGTCACGCGTGCGTTGGAATCGAAGTAACCGATATCCATATCGGTCAGGTGCACATAATGCGCACCGACATCGCAACTGATCGGCAGTCCCTCGCGCTTGGCCGCGCGCACCAGTTCCAGACCTGCCGCCGACGACAAACGGCATAGATGGACGCGGGCGCCGGTGGCGCGCACCATTTCGAAAATGGTATGCAAGGCAATGGTTTCCGACATGACCGGCACTCCCGACAAACCCAGGCGCGAAGCGGTCGAACCGCTGTGGGCGATGCCCTCGCGCCCGAGATGCGGGTCCTGCGGGCGCAGCCATACGGTGTAGCCGAAGGTCTTGGCATATTGCAATGCGCACAGCAGCACGTTGGTGTCGAAGATCGGTTCATCGGCTTGCGAGAAACCGATGCAACCGGCTTCGGTCAGCTCGGCCATTTCTGTCAGCGCGGTGCCTTTTAAGCCGACGGTCAATGCGCCCAAGGGATAAACGTGGGCTTGATGCAGCGATTTGGCGCGGTGTTTCAGCATTTCAACCAGACCCGGCTCATCGAGCACGGGGTCGGTATCGGGCGGACATAATAATGTCGTCACGCCGCCCTGCATCGCGGCCTGCATTTCTGATTCCAGCGTGGCTTTGTGCTCATAGCCGGGTTCGCGCAAGCGCGCGCTGAGATCGACTAAGCCCGGCGCCACTACCATGCCGGCGGCATCGATCACGCGTCCGGCGACAAACCCGGCCGGCGCCGCACCAACGGCGGCAATTTTGCCGGCCACGATATACAAGTCCTGCTGAGCGTCGATACCGTTGGCGGGATCGATCAAACGACCGTTTTTAATATGCAGTTTCATTATTAGTTTGGCTTTGGCGGCTTTTGGCTTAAACGTTTTAGTGCTTCGAAATTATTGACTGTCCATGCTTCTTTTTTACTGCGGGTCCAACCTTTGATTTGCATTTCTGCTGCCAGCGCTTCTTCACGGCTTGGGAATGCTTCTGCTTTTAACAGCGTTACCGGTCTGCGGCGTTTGGTGTAGCACGGTGTCAGACCTAGTTGGTGCTGTGCAATTCTGGTTTCTATGTCATCTGTGTGGCCGGTGTAGTAGCTTTGGTCGGCGCAACGTAGGAGGTAGACATAAAAGGGCATTCTTTAAATTTTCCTTGCAGTGGTGATCCTTCGATACGGCGCTGCGCGCCTACTCAGGACGAACGGAGTTTTGTTAAACACATCAAAAAAATATTCGATTCAAGATATCCCGCAGAGGATTTTGGTAAAAGTTAAATACCCCCCGTTCGTCCTGAGTAGGCCGCAGGCCGTATCGAAGGATCACCACCGAACGCCAACCATCAATTCCCAGCCACAATACTCATCACAGCCATCCGCACCGCAATCCCAAACGTCACCTGCGGCAAAATCACTGCCTGCAAACCATCAGCCACCGCCGAGTCGATTTCAACGCCACGATTCATCGGCCCCGGATGCATCACGATCGCATCCGGTTTGGCCAGCGCAAGGCGCTCCGGCGTCAGACCGTAGCTCTTGAAAAATTCCTGCGCCGACGGCAGCAGCGCGCCGCTCATCCGTTCGTTCTGCAAGCGCAACATGATGATGAC
>DATMOE010000167.1:0-2713 GCA_035568435.1 Herbaspirillum sp.
GTGCCGCCGCAGAGCATCACCGTCGAAGCGGGCGTGGTAAAACATGCGGCCAGCAAGCGCCAAGCCGGCTTCGGCGAACTAGCGGCTGCCGCTTCGACCCAGCCAGTGCCGACCGACATCAAGTTGAAAGCGCCGGCAGATTTCAAATTGATCGGCAATGCCACATTGCCGCGCGTCGACACGCCATCGAAAACCGACGGCACGGCGATTTTCACCCAAGACATCAAATTGCCCGGCATGCTGGTTGCCGTGCCGTTGCATCCGCCGCATTTCGGCGCCACCGTCAAATCCGTGGACGCCACCAAAGCCAAGCGCATTCCCGGCGTGGTGCAAGTGGTCCGCTTCAGCGGCGACGCCTTCCGCTTCGAAGGTGTGGCCGTGCTGGCGACCAATACCTGGGCCGCCAAGCAAGGCCGCGACGCATTAAAAGTCGAATGGGACGACAGCAAAGCTTACAAACAGGGCACGCCGCAACTGCTGGAGCAATATCGCGCCGCTGCCGCACACCCCGGCAAGATCGCCACCAAAATCGGCAATGTGGACACCGCGCTGGCGGCCCCCACCGGCAAGCTGATCGAGGCGGATTACGAAATGCCGTATTTGGCGCATGCGGCGATGGAGCCCATGAATTGCCTGGTGAAACTCGACGGCCATACATGCGAAATCTGGAACGGCGAACAATTTCAGACTGTCGACCAACAACAGGTGGGGAAATTCCTCGGCATCGCGCCGGAGCAAGTCCGCATCCATCAATTATTTGCCGGCGGCAGTTTCGGGCGGCGCGCCAATCCGCACTCGGACTATGTACTGGAAGCGGTCGCCATCGCCCGCGCCGCGCGCGCCATGAACGTCAAGGTGCCGATCAAAATGGTCTGGATGCGTGAGGACGATATGCGCGGCGGCTATTACCGACCGTTGAATCTGCATCGCGCCCGCATCGCGTTGGACAGCAAGGGCAACATTAATGCCTGGCACGTGCGGCTGGTGGGGCAATCGGTGATGACCGGAACCCTGTTCGAAAGCATGATGAAAAACGGCGTCGATCCGACCTCGGTCGAAGGCCTGGCGGACCTGCCCTACGACATCCCCAACCTGCAGATCGAAGCGACGATTCCTGAGGGCGCCCGTGTGCCGATCCAATGGTTCCGCTCGGTCGGTCACAGCCATACGGCATTCTCGTCGGAAGGATTGATCGACGAAGCGGCGGTATTGGCGGGTCGCGATCCGGTCGCCTATCGGCTCGGCTTGCTCGACAAACAGCCGCGCTACCGCGGCGTGCTGCAACTGGCGGCCGACAAGGCGCAATGGTCGCAACCACTGCCTGCGGGCGCCAACGGTGAACGGCGCGGCCGCGGTGTGGCTGTCCATAATGCGTTCGATACTTACGTGGCGCAAGTTGCGGAAATCACAGTGCGGAAGGACGGCAGTCTGAAAGTCGACCGCGTGGTATGCGCCGTCGATTGCGGCAAAGTGGTCAATCCCGACATCATCAAGGCGCAGATGGAAGGCGGCATCGGCTTTGCGCTGGGCGTTGCATTGCATGGCGCGATCACGCTCAAGGATGGCGTGGTGGAGCAATCCAATTTCAACGATTATCAGGTATTGCGCATGGATGAAATGCCACGCGTGGAAGTCTATATCGTGGCCTCTACCGAGAAGCCTACCGGTGTGGGCGAACCGGGCGTGCCGCCACTGGCGCCGGCGGTGGTCAATGCGATTTACAACGCGGTCGGTAAGCGCTTGCGCAAACTGCCTATTGCTGATCAGTTGACTGCCTGAAGGTAAACCGTCGCGCCGTACTCTCCGGCGCGACGGGTAACGCTGATTAAGTGCCCTATTTCTCTATTTCTATTGCAGCGCGCCTGTCATCTGCTGCTGCAATTGCGTCATGTCGCGCAGCGGCGGCGCACCGAACAAGCGGCTGTATTCGCGGCTGAATTGCGACGAACTTTCGTAACCGACCATCAAGGCCACGGTACTGACATCGCCGCTCTGGCGCATCAGCAAACGCCGCGCCTCGTGCAAGCGCAATTGCTTTTGATATTGCAATGGGCTTAATGCGGTGACTTCCTTGAAATGATGATGCAGCGAC
The DNA here is from genome assembly GCA_035568435.1 of Herbaspirillum sp. Lineage (GTDB taxonomy): Bacteria > Pseudomonadota > Gammaproteobacteria > Burkholderiales > Burkholderiaceae_D > Herbaspirillum. The sequence goes on from DATMOE010000167.1 coordinate 2,093, forward strand.
GATACGCTCATGTTGACGCGCTGCGCTAGTTCGGCCACGTGCAAGGGCTCGAAATAATGATTTTTCAGCCACTCTATCGCTTTCGCCACCCGGTTGGTCTGACTGTCGCCGGCCGCGATATGGCGCAAACTGGCGCTCTGTTCGCTGGTCAGCAGACGGTATAGCAACTCCTGTTCGACTAGCGGCGCGAGAATCGGAATATCGGCTGGCGTATCGAGCAATTGCACCAGCCTGGCAGCCGCATCGAACAAAGGATCGGACAGCGCACCGATCGAAATCCCCCGGCTGGGCGGCGCGGCATTGAATTTCGACAAACGCATTTCCGTCATCAAATCCGCAATCCGCTGCTGGTCCAGTTTCAGCACCATGCACAAATACGGCCGCTCGATCGATGCCTCGGTGATCTGTGAGAGTACCGGCAGATCGACCGAAGCGACGAGGAAGCGCTGACTGTCGAACTCGTAGGCTTCGCCGGCGACCACCATTCTCTTGGCGCCCTGCACCGCCAATAGCAGCGCGGCATGATTGATACTGCATTGCAAATGGGTTTGGTGCGAACAGCGATATAAGGACAAGGATGCAATCGCCGTCTTGTGTTCGCCATCGACCGGCGCGAGGCGA
>DATMOE010000168.1:0-21334 GCA_035568435.1 Herbaspirillum sp.
CGCCTGCCATTTTTCCTGCGGTGACGATCTACTCTACGGCATTCTCAGCGTGCCCGACCTGGCGCAATCACGCGGCATCCTGATGCTGGTCGGCGGCGCACAGTATCGCGCCGGCAGTCACCGGCAATACACGCTGCTGTCGCGTTTTTTTGCCTCCCACGGCATTCCCGTCATGCGCTTCGACTACCGCGGGATGGGCGATAGCGAAGGCGATACGCGCGATTTCGAAAGCGTCGAAGATGACATCCGTTGTGCCGTCGACTACTTCATGAGTTCGGTCGCAGGTATGACCGGCGTGGTCATGTGGGGGCTGTGCGACGCTGCATCGGCGGCACTCTTCTATGGCTTTCGCGATCCGCGGATAACAGGGCTAGCATTGCTCAATCCCTGGATCAGAACCGAGACTGGCCTGGCAAAAACCACTCTCCGGCATTACTACATTGCGCGCATCCTCGATCGGACATTGTGGCAAAAAATTCTGTGCGCCCGTTTCAACTATCGGACTGCCGCCGCATCGCTGGTCAGGCAAGTGCTTACTGCATTCGGCAACAACGAGCAGCATCCGGTTTTCGCGACGCTACCGGACAGGATGTTCGAAGGCTACAATCGATTCGACGGCCCGGTATTACTGATCCTGAGCGGCGACGACCTGACGGCTAAGGAGTTCGCCGATCTTGCCTCTGCCGACGAGAAATGGTCCGCACTGTTGCAGGACCGCCGCACGCAACATCTCGAATTACCCAATGCAAATCATACTTTTTCGACGCGTCAATGGCGCGACCGGGTTGCCGGCCAAACCTTGGACTGGATCAGGTCCTGGTAAAAAATAAAGGGGGTATCGAATGATCGATACCCCTTTATTTTTGCTTCATCTGGATTGACTTGACTGTGGGTCTAGAGTGAAAAATTTCGTTTGCTTGCATGCATTCACGGGCCGATAGCCTGCAAAGCGAAGTCTGGCGCGGCTTTCGCGACAGTGATCTGAAACAGGATTTTAAATCGGGCGACTGTTCCCTAAAATCGATCCACAGAAAAAGTCTGAAGAACCTATTTCTTTAATTACTGCGTCTCCTCCATTACTGCTGCCGATACTTACCGTAATCACCGGTCAATATCAGCCCCTCCTCGATTGCCCTTACGCCGCTTCACGGTCAGGGCGGCCAAGCCGAGACCGAGCAGTGCAATCGAAGCAGGTTCAGGCACCGCCGCCACTTCACTCGGGTTGTTGACGACGATGTCGGTGAACTGATTAAAGGCTAGGGTGGTTACATTGCCCTGCGCCCATGTAACCGAAGTGACATCGGTAAAATTGGGGAAATTGACTGTCTGGAAGCTTGTGTTGTTGAGCAGCAGGACCATTTTCGACACCGTGCCGCCGCCGCTAAGCGCGCCGGTAAATGTGACAAATTCTTGGTTTGGAAAAAAACTCCAGGTGTTGTTGAGCGCTGCAAGTTGCATCGATGTCAGACTAAACGCTCCGCCCCCCACCTTGCTCAGCACCGTGAGGCCGCCGTCGGTATTGTCGTTAAACAAGCTGGTCGAGCCAAAGTAATAATCCGTTTGTCCCGTATGTGCAGAACCGAAACCCGCCTGGCCCGGTATATTGCCGAGTGTGTCTAGCTGAAATCCGCTCTCCGTATAGGCCGACTCGTTCGGCGACACGTTGTATTGAATAGTGGTAAAACCCAGGCCTGGCGCAGTCAACGGATCGAAAGTAATCGTCACCGGCGTGGCCATGGCGCCGAAGCTGAAAAAAACGGCGGAAAGACCTACATAGAGTGTCTTGATATTCATCGTCGTTTTTTTCACCTAGGGTTGTATTTCGATATGGCATGCGATGGATGATATAAAGCAATCATCATGCCATTTTAAAAAAATACAAAAAATCAACAACTTAAATAATTGAAAATGTTAATTTTGAAATTATTGTAAAAAAAACCGGCACCTAAAAAAAGAGCGGGGTCCACATATGGACCCCGCTCTTTTTGTTAAAACATTCCACGCAACCCGATGCGTTACTTAAAAAATATTTTCAGGAATAACTAGGATATCGCCGGGCCGCATTGTCATGTTTGCAGAAATATCGCCATCTTTAATCAAATCGTTGAGACGGACAGGCAATTTTTTCTGCTTGCCATCGATATTACGAATGATGCTGGCATCATTGCCGGAAGCAAATTCGGTCACGCCGCCAACAGCGATCAATACATCCAATAACGACATTTCCTGGCGATATGCCAATGCCTGCGGTTTCGCAGCTTGGCCAATGACCCGAATCTGCTCGTTATACGATCCGACGAAACCGGTGACAATAACCGTCACGACCGGCTGCTGGATGAATTTGGCCAACGAGTTCTCTATATCGCGCGCCAATTCTGTCGAGGTTTTGCCGCTTGCAGGTATATCTTCAACCAGCGGGGTGGAAATTTTTCCGTCAGGCCGAACCGGTACGATCATCGATACTTCCGGGTTGCGCCACACGATGATGTTCAAGTTGTCGCCCGGTCCGATCCGATAATCATGCATCGGTGGAGCGAGCGATTCGTCAACAGCCAAGGAAGTTCCGAAGTTCGAACATCCGCAGAGCGTCAGCGCAGATAGTGTCAACGCCGCTAACTGTAGAAACAAGTTGTGCCACATAGTTTTTTTCATTTTTATTTTCAATCAGTGGAGAAAGTCGAGGAGAAAAAAGTAAAGTCGCGACTTCATCGACTTTCAAGCAGAATATGCATGAGTTTGCAGCTCGTCAATCGAATCATGCGTCATTGATGCAATTTCGCACACAGCCAATCGGACTGAAAATCGAGAGCGACTTGCACCGTGCCCTAGCGCATACGGAATTTGAACTTTTTTATCAACCGCAGGTCGATCTCAAAATCGGTAATATCGTCGGCGCCCGAAGCCCTTGATACGCTGGCATCATCCGCTACTCGCAGTTCCCCCCATTGTTTCCCCTCAGGTCAGCCATATGACGCCATCGCAACTTTGCACGCTTATCCCCGGAAAATTTTTCGGGGAAGATGCATTTTCCATGTAAGAACTACGATGAAAAAAATAAAAAAAAATATCGATATTGCAATTGGCGATGAGAAAAAAAGATCGCAAGACAGTGGCCCATTGCCAAGCCCGGAAACATCCGAAAACGGCGCCGCCACACATGATAAAAATGCCGAAATCAATGCCGGCGACAATCGTTCAAGCCGTGATGAGTCTGCCGATGATTGGGAAAAAGACATACAGTTGAGAGAAGACGCTGTGATGCTCCGGGAGATGGGCATATCGTCTCGAGAAAAAATTATCCTGGACGCAAAAACAACGGAGACCATGCGCGACGGTTATCTGGAGCATTTGCGACAAGCCAACGAACGCTTGGTAATCGCTACCTTACAAGCGCAAGCAATCACCGAAGAACTCGAAAAAGCCAGGGACCAGATGGGTCACATGGCACGTCACGATGTGTTGACCAGTTTGCCCAATCGGGTCTTGTTGATGGAACGACTGCAACAGGCGATTTCCCTGGCAAAACGGCATCGCACGAAATTGGCCGTCCTTTTTATCGATCTGGATCGTTTTAAGGCCGTCAATGATTCTTTGGGGCACGCAGTCGGGGACCAACTGATACAAGCGGTCTCGACTCGCCTGTTGGAGTCCGTGCGGAGCACGGATACGGTAAGCCGCCAGGGAGGCGATGAATTTGTCACACTGTTGACAGAAGTAGTGGATGAAAAAGCCGTCGCCGATTTAGCCGGGCGGATGTGCAAGTCGATAACAGCGCCCTATACCCTTGCCGCGCAAGAGTTACATATCGGCGTGACGATTGGCATCAGCCTCTATCCCGATGACGGAGAGGATGCGGAAATGCTGCTTCGGAATGCGGACGTCGCCATGTATGACGCCAAAAATGCCGGCGGCAATAAATATCATTTCTTCAAGCCGGAAATGAATAGGCGTGCGGTGGAAAGACAGAGAATCGAGAGCGACTTGCACCGTGCTTTGGCGCATCAGGAATTTGAACTCTTTTATCAACCGCAGGTCGATCTCAAAATCGGTAATATCGTCGGCGCCGAAGCCCTGATTCGCTGGCGCCATCCGGTGCACGGCTTACTGTCCCCAGGCATGTTCATGCCGATTGCGCAAGCCTGCGGCGCGATCGTTCCCATCGGCCGCTGGGTGCTGCGTGAAGCTTGCCGGCAGATGCAAGCCTGGTCCAATGCCGGCTTATGTTTGCAGGTCGTGTCGGTTAATGTTTCCGCGGTGGAATTCTCGGAGGAGATGTTTCTGGACCATCTTCTTCTGATCCTGCAAGACACCGATTTGCCGCCTGCCCGTCTTCAGTTGGAGTTGACCGAAGCCGTATTGATGAAAAATGTTGATGCGACGATGGCAATTCTCCAGAAACTTAGATCGATGGGCGTCAAAATCGCTATCGACGACTTCGGCACCGGCTATTCAAGTCTTAGCTATTTGAATCAATTTCAAATCGATACCTTGAAAATAGATCAATCGTTCGTTACCGGCATTTCGTCCAACGCCGGCAACGACATACTGGTCAATTCAATTATCGGGTTAGGAAAAAATTTAAGTTGCCGTGTGATAGCCGAGGGCATCGAAACAGACGAGCAGTTGCAGTTTTTGAAAAGTCATCGCTGCCCAGAAGGCCAAGGCTTTTATCTCGGCGTGCCGATGAATGCCAAGGACCTGTCAATCATGCTTGAAAACGAAAATCAATCATGACGGAACACAGTAAAGGAATCGGCTTCGGAAACAAATTCATCATTGCGCTGCCGACTTGGCCGACGATGTCTTTGTATATAGATCAATAAATTGATTGATCCTTCACTATTGTCGTACACGGATTAATTTATGGCGGCAATCGATGCTACAAGGAAGAAAATGATCAGAAGAGCTGTGACGCAGCTTCCTGATGCTATGCCTGAAGTTTCCATTGACCTCTGGATACGGCTGGCACGCGAGCTCAGCTTAATCGTTGGCGACGCCGGCTTTAAATCGCTCTACCTTAGAAGTATCCATTTGACTAAAGCATCCTTTCCCTGGATCGAACTCAATGCACCTGCACATTCAATCGATTTTCATTTATCGAGCTTAAAAGATAACTTGGCTAAACAAGATTACATCGAAGCATGTGAAGCAAGTACCGCTTTACTAATCACGTTTGTCGACATACTGGACGCGTTGATTGGCCGCACCTTAACCATGAACATTCTACGTTTAGCCTGGGGCCGCCAAGCTTTAACTATGGAGTCGAAAAGGAACCAGCCCGATGAGTAACGAAGTAAACATACAAATGAATAACAGGGTGAACCTGAGCCTTCAGGCGACGGGCGTTCCTGGATTCGATTCCCTCTTGGGCGGCGGTCTAAGCGAGTTTTCTTTTAACGTGATCGCCGGCGCGCCAGGTAGCGGAAAAACCACGCTCGCGCATCAACTCATGTTCGGACTGGCCAGCCCGTATAAAAAAGCCTTGTTTTTTACGGCGCTTGGCGAGCCACCGTTGAAGATGTTGCGCTACCAGCAACAGTATTCATTTTTCGACAGTGAAAAAGTAGGCACTTCGATTCGCTATGTCAATCTGGCGGAAAGCCTGCGCACCGGCGATTTCAGCGGCGTATTGAAATGTATCACCGACGAAGTCGAAGCATTCTCTCCCGGACTGGTATTCGTGGATTCTTTCCGGTCTGTCATCCATACCGCCAAAAGCGGCAATGCAGGCATCGATGATCTGCAGCATTTCGTGCAGGAGCTCGGCATACTGATGACCAGTTGGCAAGCCACAACGTTTCTGATCGGCGAATATGCGCATACAGAAATCGAAGCGAATCCGGTCATGACGATGGCCGATGGCCTATTTTCGCTATCGCAACATGAAGAACAGAACGCTGTCGTCCGGAAAATACGGGTAATCAAAATGCGCGGCCAGAGGCATCTGGGCGGCGCGCACACTTTTCGCCTCAACCACGACGGCCTGCGCATTTATCCGCGCTTGCTGCCTGCACTGGCAGCGGACCACCGCCAAGGTGCGGTCATCGATCTGGATCCACGGCGCATACCGATGGGTGTACAGCATCTGGACGATCTGTTGTACGGCGGCTTACCTCAAGGACATGCAGTACTAGTCGTTGGACCGTCCGGTTCCGGCAAAACGATTCTTGCAACGACATTTCTCGCTGAAGGCGTTCTACTCGGTGAAAAGGGCGTGGTCGCCTCATTCGAAAAAGGCGCGTCGAGATTGCGGAACGCACCGCTGGCGCGCATGGTGCAGATGGGCGACGTGACGATGGTCGAAAGCAGTTCGCTCGATCTATCGATCGAAGAAATCCTTGGCGATCTGATCGATGCGATTGAACGTACCCAGGCCAAACGCGTCGTGATCGACTCGCTGTCGGAATTGGGGCTGTATCTCGCGCCGGAATTTCGTTTGAATTTTCGGACGTCGGTATTTCGGATTCTCTCCAGTCTCGCCGCGCTTGGGGTCACCGTGCTGGTCACCGTCGGCATGGAGGATCGCTTTACCGATTTGCGATTCGGTCAATCCGATACCTCATTTTTGGCCGATGCGATCATCGTCATGCGCTACGTCGAAACCAAGGGATGTCTGACCAAAGTAATTTCAGTGATCAAAGTACGCGGCAGCGCCCATAGCACCGACATATGCCAATACGAAATTACCGACCGGGGAATCGAGATTGAGCGGCGGCCCATGCCATATGAAGGCATTCTTTCCGGGCATCCTTCCGCAGTTAAATTAACCGAATGACGCCGGCAACATGTCGAACTGCCCGGACGTAATTTACCGCCGGCGCGCAGCCGACCGCCGAGTGTAGGCGAGCAACGCGCAGCCAAGTCCGATCAAAGCGATGGAGGCCGGCTCTGGTACCCCAGTCGGGCTGCCCTCGCTCGCGTAGATGGCGTACTCAAGCGATTGGCTGGCGAAGTCGGCGTTCCCTGGAAACAATCCCAGGGGATTGACGTCAGACGTTCCCGATCCGTAAAGATTGCCAATCCAGGCATTGGTGTTCGGAGCGGGTACGTCCCACCAGCTCGTGTCTCGACTGTTGACAAAACCAGTTCCAGTGTTGTGGTCATATGGGGTACTGATCAAGCAGCCATATGGAACCTTGCCGCCGCTGGGGTTCGCGTTTGCCGCGCAATTGAGGCCGTCGAGTCCGACGACGCCCAGACTGTTCAGCGCTGCGGCGAGGGCCACCGTGGCGTCATTCGCCCCAGCCTGATTACCAAGGAATGTCGCGGGAGAGGAATAGCTGCTCAGGTAGTTGCCACTGCTGAACGTGACGTTGTACAACGTTCCATCGACCAGCAGTCCGTTGACGCCCGTGGGGGTCGTCGTTGTGCCCGACAAGGCCGGGATTGCGCCCGCATGCGCGGCCACAGCAGCCAGCGCAGCCACAGCCAAAATTCTAAGTTTGCGTACCATGGTCTGAATTCCTTAAAAAGCGGGGGATAGCTTCTTCGTATGCAAAGAACGGGCCTGAAACCAATTCTGATTTAATTTCAACGACTTGGCGTAACACGGAGGCGCCATCACCCAAAAACGTGTCAAGAATTTCGACAGCCCTGAAGGGCGGCTCCGGTGCAAACTTATATCTTCGATAAGCGGCCGAGCCGGTATGGAGTAATGGCGTAGAGCCTGGTCCTTTACACACCGAACTTACTGACCAGCCCGGAGTCCATTGCATCGGTGGTGCGGTTCTCAACCTTGGGCCTCATTCGCAAGTTCCTCTCATTAGTTGTTAATTTTTTTCAACATGCACCATGGCGGCGGAACAGGAAGAGCATCATGGGCGAGTCCGAAGTTCTACTCATCAAATTACAAGATTTGTCGCAATTTTTAGCGAGCGGCAGTCTCGACGACAATTTGACGAAACAATCCGCGATGGCCGCCAAGCTCGTGGGCGCGGAAACTTGTTCGATCATGTTGATCGATGACGGTGAAGGCGAGCATTTGCGCATGAGTGTTTGCGCCAGTTTTGGCCCGCTGTCACCTGCCGCCTGGACAGCATCGATTGGCAAGGGCGAGGGCGTCGCCGGAAGTGTTCTGGCAACAGGCCGGTCGCTGTTGGTCGAGGACATCCTGCATTCGCAATTCGCCCATTTGGCGCGCCGAGTCGATGATCCCCGTCGCAGTCTCATGTCGTCGCCGATCAGCATTGAAGCCAAGATTATCGGGATAGTTAACGTCTGTGGCGCCCAGTCGAAGCGTACATTCAGTCAGGTGGATTTACACATGCTCGAAGTGATTGCCATGTTCATCGGCAAATCGATCCAGGTGATCCAACTTCAAAATATTTTGAACTCCCGTTTTACGCAGTTGGCCTTGCTGCAGAACATAAAGGAAAAGGTCGACGGCTCAATCGCCACTGCTTACCAGAACCCCGATCAAGTGGCCAGGATACTGGCGAAATCCTTATTCAAGGAAATGACCAAAGCCGGCTTCGGTTCCGGCCAGATTATTCATGCAGCGTCAGAAATCATCTCTCAGCTCAACAACAATTTGAAACGACATAGCGAACGGGTTATCCGCCACGACGAAGGCGCCAAGCCCCACTAGAACTCTGATACGAAGGACGGCTGATGGACATGTATCGATCTTTCATTTCATGGATCCTGTTGTTGAGTATGGTCTTCGCGATTGGTCATGCGGCGGCGCAGAACGCGCAGGTCGGTGAAACTGATCTGGGTCTATTTCCCGACAACCTGAAAACGCTGGTGAAAAGCGCCGCCAACTACGAACACGGCGAAGGCGTATCACGCAATTATCTCAAGGCTGCAGAGCTGTATTGCAAAGCGGCAAAAATGGGCAATGCCGATGCGCAATATGCGCTGGGTTGGATGTATGCGAATGGACGCGGTGTCGGCAGGGACGACGGGATTGCCGCGCAACTGTTTGCCATGGCAGCCGCACAAGGACATCAGCAGGCGCGCACCATGATGCGTTACACGCAGGCCGCACCGGGCACGAACCTGCCTTTATGCTTATTGCAGGAGCAGGCACCGGTTGTCGGCGCGGCAGAAGACGAGACCACGCCATATCAGCAAGGTCCGATCAATAAAATGGTGAAAAAACTCGTCGATCGGCTGGCGCCGCGCTTTCAGGTGGATCCCGGTTTGGCAATGGCAATCATCGCGGTGGAGTCGGGATTCAATATTCGCGCCAGATCGCCCAAGAATGCACAGGGCTTGATGCAATTGATTCCAGCGACAGCACAACGCTTCCATGTCAGGGATACGTTTAACGCCGAAGACAACATCAGGGGTGGATTAGCCTATTTGCAATGGTTGCTGACGTTTTACAGCGGCGATGTGCAACTGGTTGCCGCTGCATACAATGCCGGCGAGAAAGCCGTCGAAACGTACCGCGGTATCCCGCCCTACCCGGAAACGCAGGCCTATGTGCAAAAAATCGTCAAGCTTTATAAAAAAACGAGCCACCCAGTCCCGACAAATCCAGCTGAAATCCACTGACCGGAACAGGTGGATAAGGTCAACACCCAACCTTTGTGCATGCCGGCGATTTAATGTTGCAATGATAAATTTTCTGTGACAGTATGGCCTTGCCCTCAAAAAACGTATCCCTGCTGAAAATTTAAAATTCAGTCAAGGAGAAGAAATATTAAAAAGCAAGCGAGCGCTCTATACATTGGAATACAAGACCGAAGCGATCAGACTGGTACACAACAGCCAAAGTATCTCGGCAGTTGCCAGAACGCTGGGAATCGCAGATCAAACGTTGCACAACTGGCTCAGGGCCAAAGCGCCCCCCCTAATCAGGTATTGCAGCAGAGCGAAGAGAGCCTCTTGAGGTCGCGCGCTAGTCACGCGTAGTCCATGTCCAGCTTGACGTCGAGCACAAAGTTGAAAAAGTAAAGAGCCGTTTAGTTGTTGGTAAGCATTGGGAGAAGGCACCATGCAATATATCAGCGGGCAATTTTTTTACAATTCGATTGCTGGTCCCTATATATACGGAATCTTTGATCCTTGGCTGGTTCTGTTATCAATTCTGGTTGCGATATTTTCATCTGGCATGGCGCTGCAAATCGCAGGCATGGCTCGCTCCAGCATATCACCGTGGCAACGTCGAGCGGCCATCGCTACCGGTTCGATCGCACTTGGCGGCGGTATTTGGGCGATGCATTTCATAGGCATGCTCGCTTTCCAGCTTTGTGCGCAGGTGAGCTACGCTCCCGTTGCGACCATCATGTCGATGTTGCCGGCGTTGGGCGCATCGTGGGTCGCGCTATCCATACTGACGCGCAGCCACATCACGCAGCCGCAATTGATCGCCGGTGGCCTGCTGGTCGGCGCCGGCATCGGCGTCATGCATTACAGCGGCATGTCGGCTATGCAAATGACGCTCATATTGCGTTACAACCCTTGGTTGTTTGCGCTGTCGATCGTGGTGGCAGTCGCGCTTGCCATGCTGGCGTTATGGATACGTTATGGCCTGAGAGTATGGGGGCGCGGGTCAGCCGTTTGGTCTATCGTCATCAGCGGCGTCGTGATGGGGTTGGCCATTTCTGGTATGCACTACACTGGCATGTTAGCGGCGCGCTTCATCGGCTCCCCGACCAGCACGATTGCTCAACCGCCAATCGGCGCAACTTACCTGGCGCCGGTAATTGCATGTATCACGGTAATCTTGACGATACTGGTTGTGGCGATGAACAGCGCGATACGTTATCGACAGCTATTTTATGAGATGAAATTTAACGAGTCCCGACTGCAGGCAATTTTCGACACTGCGGTCGATGGCATCGTCACGATTGACAGCGATGGCGTCGTGCAGTCAATGAATCGCTCTGCAGAGTCCTTGTTCGGCTGGCATTCGGATGAAATCGTAGGCAAGAATATCAGTTTGCTGATGCCGGAACTTGATAGCTCGCGATCCAATGCCCGTCAGCAGGGAGGCGCCCAAATCGGTTTCGGGCGCATGCTGGATGTCGGGCAGGAAGTTACCGGCCGGCACAGGGACGGCACTTCGATGCAGGTACGTTTTGCAATCGGCAAAGTCATCGAATCGAAGCAATCCTTGTTTGTCGGAATCATCAGCGATATCAGCGAACGTAAAAGAGCCGAAGAGAGAGTCAATTTCGCCGCCTTCCATGACGCGCTCACCGAATTGCCCAATCGGTTACTGCTACGGGATCGATTTGAACAAGCAATTGAACACGCTAATCGTGAGAAATCCAAAGTCGGATTGATTTTTTGCGATCTCGACAACTTCAAGACCGTCAACGATTCGCTCGGTCATGCAATCGGCGATATGCTAATCAAGCATGTTGCGAAGCGATTGACGGAATGTGTACGCACTACTGATACCGTTAGTCGTCACGGCGGGGATGAATTTTTGGTGATTCTGGATAATCTTCCAGATGCCGATACCGCCGCGCCCATTTTGGCGAAAATCATGACGCATCTGACGCGTGCTTACAACATCGAGGGAATGGAGTTGCATACCTCGGCTTCAATCGGCATTGCGATCTATCCAGACGACGGAGACGATTTCGATACCATCATGAAAAAGGCAGATATGGCGATGTATCGTGCTAAAGACGCAGGACGCAACACCTACTGCTTCTTTGACGCACAAATGAACGTGGATGTTGTCGCTCTACTTAGAATGCGCAGCGACTTGCGAAGAGCATTGGAATGCAATGAATTTGTTCTGCATTTTCAACCGCAAATTAATCTTGAAACCCGGGAATTGTCGGGCGTCGAGGCGCTGGTGCGCTGGAATCACCCCGAATTTGGTTTGATTTACCCGGATCGTTTCATCCAAGTCGCGGAAGATAGCGGGCTGATCATCCAAATCGGCGAATGGATATTGCGTGAAGCGTGCCGGCAAGCCGTGGAATGGCATCAGGCTGGGATGAAAAATCTGGTAATGGCGGTTAATTTTTCGGCAGTGCAATTCATGCGTGGCGACCTCGTACAGCTTATTTCCGAAGTGCTGAGAGAATCAGGCATTGCCCCCGTATTGCTCGAACTGGAATTAACCGAATCCATACTGATCGCCGATACGGAAAACATTCTTGCTACTGTGATGCGTTTGAAGCAATTAGGGATAAAGCTGTCAATCGACGACTTTGGGACCGGCTATTCGAGCCTTTCTTACCTGAAGCGGTTTGAGGTGGATAAACTCAAGATCGACAAGTCTTTCGTGCGCGACATGGCATCCGACGCTGACGACGTTGCAATCGTCCGGGCGGTGATTCAAATGGCAAAAAGTCTTGGACTGGTGACCATCGCCGAGGGTGTGGAAGACGCTCACACGGCACGTATGATCAAGAACCTGGGTTGCATGGAGGCGCAAGGTTACTACTTTTCGCGGCCAATGCCTGCGATCGATTTCCCCGCTTATTGTCGCTCCTTGCCATGTCGATTTGATACGCTGATCCACATTGCATGAAACCAGGCCGGATCATGATCTCAACACGACTGGACTGTCACGGCGCCAAATCCATATAGCGACGTGAATACGCCTGAAGCATATTCACGCGGCGTCTACAGCAAATGCGGCGGTCTGCCACTCTGATTCGTCCATCCACTCATCGAATCCATCATGAGCCAACTGTTTTCTCCCTACACTCTGCGCAGCCTCACCCTCCCCAACCGCATCGTCGTTTCCCCCATGTGCCAATACTCCGCCGATAACGGTGCGGCGACTGCCTGGCACATGATCCATCTCGGCCATCTTGCGTTGTCGGGCGCCGGCATGTTAATGATCGAGGCGACTGCCGTCGAGCCGGAAGGACGCATCACGCCGAAGGATCTGGGTTTGTGGGATGACGCGACCAAGGCGGCCCTGGTGCCTGTCAAGACCGGCCATTCCAAAACCACCGCACAAGTCGGCTTTTAGAGGAAAGGCAGCATTGCTTCGCGCTTTGCTAAAAGAAATGGGGTCGCCAGCAGAGTGATCTGCTTGGTTTGATCATGTGAGCCAAGGATCGCCTCCGACGAGCATCTACACCCACATCAGAGCTTCGGATATTCCTGCCATACTATCCGGGCTCCTCTTATTTTTTCATTAACGCCATTCTTTGCAGGAAGATAAAAATATGTCAAAAAAACACACTGTTGTTATTACTGGTCTGGGCGTTTTATCCCCAGTCGGTCTCAACGTGAATGAATTGGTTCGCTCGCTTTCAACTGCGACATCCGGAATCAAATTGTGTGAGGCAGAACCGTTGAATAAGCCATTTCCGGCTGGTCTGATTCCTGAATCATTTGCCGATAAATTCAACAAACTCGAATTGCCGTACCTGGACCGCTGCCAGCAAATGGGGATTCTTGCAGCGCGCCAGGCAATCACGGATGCTGGATTTGGCAGCTTCGCGGACTATGGTCAGCGGGCTGGCCTGTATTACGGCAGCGTCAAAGGTGGAGTCGCCACCGAGCAGGCGTGGCACCAGCAGTTTTTGGTAGAGGGGAAACAGGCTGCTCGACCGTTTACCGCGATGGCGATCATGCAGAATGCGGGCGCTGCGCAAATCTCAATTCGCCACCAAATCCTGGGTCCTGTGATGACGCATGGCAGTGCCTGCTGTTCGTCGGGTGCGGCGATCGGGGAAGCCTTTCGCGCCATCCGCGATGGCTACCTGGATGTAGCAGTCGCCGGTGGTGCCGAGGCGCCCCTGACGGCGAGCGGCTTCGGAGCGTTCGACGGAATCCGGGCGTTGGCAATGCCGGATCCGTCTGATATTGCCCGCAGCTGCAAGCCGTTTTCATCGGATCGAACCGGACTCGTCATGGGCGAAGGCGCTGCATTCATTGTGCTTGAATCGGAAGAACATGCCAAACGGCGGGGCGCCTCCTGCTTCGCCGCCTTGTCCGGTTATGGTGTCGCCTCGGATGCTTATCATATTGGGATGCCGAAGGCAGACGGGCAGATTGCAGCCCTGCGTGCGGCGCTTGCGGACGCAGCGCTGCAGCCATCGGATATTAACTACATCAATGCGCATGGAACAGCGACCAAGGGCGGTGATGAAGTCGAAGCGAAAGCCATCGGTTCTATTTTTGGCGCCAGTTCCGTGCCAGTTAGTTCGACAAAATCCATTCATGGCCATCTGCTCGGGGCAACCAGCGCGCTCGAACTGATCATTACGATCTTGGCGATGACAGAGTCGTTCCTCCCCGCTACTGCACACCTGGATGCCATCGATCCAAAATGCGCATTGAATCACATTGCAAACACGCCTCTTTTCGATCGCCAAATTGAACACGCCATTTCTTTTTCGTGTGGATTTGGTGGTACCAACGTGGCACTGGCTATTTCGAAGCACCGCGAAATGCCGGCAAAACGCCATTCTGTTTCGATGTAACACAGCTAACTGAAAGGGATATTAACAATGAAAATCATCGATTTTGTGTTGCCAACATCGGAGAAGAACATTTCCGACCGGATTGCAGTGGAACTGGATACGACCTTGTCCAATACATTGTGGGTTACGATGAAGAAGGATCCAACGGGCGCGACCCAGAATTTCTCCTTACCCCTTCTGCATCATCTGTCTGCCTTAATCCATACTATCAAGGAACATGGCACCCACTGGCATGAAGATGGAAACATGATACCCATCCATTACGCAGTGATGCGATCCGAACATCCTGATTATTTCAGTCTCGGCGGGGATTTGAACTATTTCCGCAATTGCATTCGTCAACATGACAAAAGTGGTCTCTATCATTATTCCAAGCTATGTCTCGACATGATGTATGACTGGGCAACTAGTTCGAGCGATTCGATGACAACCATTGCTCTCGTGCAGGGCAGAGCGTTGGGTGGAGGATTCGAGGCGGCGCTTAGCGCTGACTTTCTGATCGCGGAAGAGCACAGCGAATTCGGATTCCCGGAGATTATGTTTGGTCTTTTTCCGTGTACCGGCGGCATGAGCTTGCTGGCGCGTCGGGTTGGCGTCCACCAGGCAGAACGGATGATGACGAATGCGCGTATCTATTGCGCTGCAGAGTTGAAGGAAATGGGCGTGATCGATGAAATTTGTCCGAGCGGCGAAGGCAATCTAGCGGTGACAAAATTTATTTCCAATCATGCCAAACGACGCGTGCCGCGCCTGATGATACAACGTAGCCGGCACCGCATCGCCCCGCTCGACTACGCAGAACTGTTGGCCGTCGTCAATGAGTGGGTCGATGTGGCGATGGCATTGCCTGCGGCGGAATTGCGAGTCATGGACATGCTCATCATGATGCAGGCGGGGGCGCGCAAATCCAGCGTGGACTTGCCGCATGAAACGCGCGCACATGCATGATCTGATCCGGGATTCCAGCCTCATCGGATCGGGATCCGGCGGCTGGTTTCTCGGATTGCCAGAATCGCTCATGCAGTAAGGGCCGATGTGCTGCATCGCTTGTAGAAATTAGATCACTTCAAGTCGGGTAGCAAGGTGTGCGATGGTCTGGGTCCGCAGGTGCGCGCCAAGGTCACGCACGCTTCGAGTGGTCGTCTGCGTGACCTCCTGTGTCCAGTGTTCCCTCGCTGCATGCAATTCCCAGCGATCGATGCGCATGAGCTTGCTTGTCAGCGAAGCAAGCCGTACCGCGCCGACCGTGTCCGATATGCCGCTCAATGCGTGGGCAGTATCGTGGACTTGCTCGATGTCCTCAGCAGCCAGTGCTTCGAGCAAACCTTTGGAAATGCGTTCCATGTCCAAGGTTGCACTGCGCAGTATCTGCGCAAAGAATTCCGGGCGCTGGCTGCACGTCTGCAAATCCCCGAGCACAGCAAGATCGAGATATTGCGGCGGAATGGATGTGAGCGGCGTCGGCGGCGGCTTCAAGGACATTAACTCCGGCCTGGACTGCGCCGGCATGCCATCCTTTACACAGGCTTGCGCAATCGCCTGACGCAGGTCGTCGCGCTTGACCGGCTTATGCAATACGCCAGCGGCTCCAATATTCCGCAATTTTGCGCTGGTAGTTGCCGTGGTGTCAGCGGTGAGGAAGAATACCGGTGCCGTCTCCAGTTTTCCGAATTGATAGATGTGGAAAACCTGGCCGCCATCCATGTCCCCCATGTTGTAATCCAAGAAAATGACATCAAAGATCTGTGAATTGAGGAGGGTCAACGCGTTTTCGCCGCTGTCGGCGACGGTGACTGTATGCCGGTCCTGTTCCAGTAATTCCTGAATCAAGATCAGATTGGTCATATTATCGTCGGCCACCAGTATTCGCTTGCCATACAGGACAGCAACGGGCGCCACATCCGCGGATTCTTGGTGCGCTTTGGCGACTACAGGGAGATCTACGTCGAAATAAAACAGGCTTCCTTTTCCTGGTTCACTTTGTACGATGATTTCACTTCCCATCAATGTCACGACTTCCCTTGCAAGGCTCATTCCAAGGCCGGTACCACCGTACTGGCGGGCTGTTCCATCAGACGCCTGGTAAAACGGTTCAAAGATTTTCTGGTGCAGTTCCTGCGGAATGCCAATACCGGTATCTTGCACACTGAACCGGATTCGATAAACATCGTCGTGATTTTCAAGCAACTCCAGATTGATCTCTACCTTGCCAACATCGGTAAATTTCACCGCATTGCCAACAAGATTTTTCAGTACACGACTCAAGTAATGTGCATCGCCCTGCACCATTTTCTTGATGCTGCGGTCCACCGTCACGTTAAAACCGATGTTCTTGGTTGCCGCCATCGATGCAAACGTGAGCCGAATCTGATCCATGACATCATGTAGGTCGAACAACGTAGACGCCAGCATGAGTGCTTTAGCTTCGGATTTTGCTGAATCCAATAGATCGTTTATTTCCAGCAGCAAATCGTTGGAAAGCCGCAGAACAATGTCGGCGCGTTTCATCAAACGTGTATCCGTTGCTTCGGCCGCTATTAACTGCGCAGAGGAAATGATGCCCGACAAGGGTGTGCGCAGTTCGTGGCTTACCTTTGCCAGGAGTTGTGATTTCGCCTGGCTTTCAAACTCGGCACGGGCGTGCGCGTCCCGAAGATTCTTGATCAAGACGGTCGCATACAGTGGCACGACAACGAGTATGGCGAACAGGGAGAGTCCGAAGGTCGGGTGCTCACGCCAGACCGGCGCGATTGCCAACACCATGGCAAAGCCAGCGAGCGAGGCTGCCTGGCAAATCCACATCGAGCGCCGGCCGGTCCGGAACCCAAAGCCCAAAATGGTAAATAAGTAAAAGCAAACAAAAAGAGACCCGGTCTCCCCCGTCATGGTCAGCCATCCAGACAACAGCAATGGATCGAGAATCGCGGTGCCTATCACAAGCGTGCGCGCGGTGGATCGCTGCCGATTGCGAGTCGCCAACCAGAGCGTAGTGAACATGTAAAGCGCATGCAATGCCGCGATCATGCCTACTGCCACGAGGCCGTTCGCGCCATACGGCGTTCCCCAGTACTTGAACGCGACCAGCCCGAGCAACAAGACTGGAAATCCAACCGTGACGCGCACTTTGGCCTGTACTCGGACGCTGGTCTCGACATCCGTCATGTTGGTGGTTGCCGTACTTGAAGTCATCATATTTACTACCTTCTCCATTTTTCCGCGTCGATTGCCTGATGTTCAAATTTCTCTCTGGCACTTTGCCAAGGAACGATCTCCCTCGCAGACTGCACGTCCGCCGCGCAGCGGGCATCTTACCGCCGATGCACACATCAGGCATACCGCCTTTCCGGCACGCGGCATTGGTCGTGCCAATTCGACTACGTCGATCGAAATGGAAACGTTTGCAAAATAGAGAGTTGCCGGATTACAATTCCACGCACTACCATCACGAATAGTGTGCAATGCACGCGCGTGTAGCCTGCGCGGTGACACGTTACTATGCGGCCATCCTGCCGGGCAGGCTCCGGCTGCAGCAGATCACGGTGTTGACGTCGATGCTCCCTATTTCCGGTGGGTAGACTTGTCAATACTCTCATTGAAAGAAACACATGTTGAACGTTCACGATGTCGTAATCAAAATTAAAAATAATCTGCATGACCGCTTTGGTGTCGACACGTCGGCGATGAACAACACCACCAAACTGAGCGATCTTGGTATTGATTCGCTCCACCTTGCCGATATGATGCTCGACCTCGAAACGGAATTGGATATCACCATCGAGGACCTTCCACTTCTCCCGGAAACAACGCTCGGGGACCTCGCTACCATTGTCTCAAACAGGTCGATGAAAATCGCCTGATCACGAACTACACAACGGCATCAGCCATATTAAAATAATTTCCTAATGGCAATTATTGTTGATGACATACTGTTAGTGTTATTAAATGTAGCTGCACGTGCCGGTGCCGTTGTCTTACTCGATCAACAATCAGCAAATGTCCACGTCGTGTTGCGGTTGCGGACAAGGATGCAAAAGTCATTGGTTGATGCGTACTTCATCGTTGCGACTGGTTTGCCTCTTTCTTTGTTTTTGTCTGCGCTGGCGTGCGGTTGAGCGGGAAATGTTTGCGGTTGCTCCGCTCCGTCAAATACCGCCTTGCCAGACGTGCGATGCGTTGAATGCGTCATGACATGGCGGGTCATTTATCACCAAAAGCCGAAAGTGAGCAATTTCAGCTCACTCTCCTATGACGAACGTTGGGACACTACTGGGATTTGGATTAAGTTAAATGCACCATGCAAATATAATCGTAAGCGCAGCCGATATTTTCAATGCCAATATTCTAATTGTCGATGATCAGAATACGCATTTGCTGATTCTTGAAGGGATGTTACGCAACGCAGGGTATGTATCCATTACCAGCACAACCGATCCGTATACGGTCTACGCGCTTCACCGCGAGAATGATTATGATTTAATCCTGCTCGATCTCAAGATGCCCGGCATGGATGGATTCCAAGTGATGGAGCGCTTGAATGAAATCAAAACAGACGACTATCTTCCTGTCTTGGCAATCACCACTGACGACAATTTGAAGCTGCCTGCACTACAGGTTGGTGCAAAGGACTTCATCAGTAGGCCCTATAAATTGGTTGAGGTATTGATGCGCATCCACAACATGTTGGAAGTGCGGCTCTTGCACACAATGGCGAAACACCACAGCAAAGTTTTGGAACAGACGGTGCAGGAACGAACCGCCAATCTGCGTCAAAGTGAAGCGCGGTTCCGTAGTTTTGCTGCCATGTCGTCCGATTGGTATTGGGAACTGGACGCACATTTACGGTTCAGCATGATTTCCGCCACACAGACCGTTTTAGGAGAATCTCCGGAACAATTGATCGGCAAGACGCGCTGGGAATATGCTGACTACATTGAAGGAAACGAGTGGGCCGCGCACAAGGAAGTATTGGCGGCGCGCCAGGCATTCACCGATTTTGAATATAAATTTCGTACCGATAAAGGAATTATTGGATGGCGCTGCATCAACGGTGAGCCGTTGTTCGAAAGCGATGGAACCTTCATAGGTTACCGTGGCACGGGCAAAGATATTACTCAGCGCAAGCAAGCAGAGGAACGCATCTATCATATGGCGCTGCATGATGCGCTGACAGGACTGCCGAACCGGACCTTACTGCTCGACCGTTTAGACCAGGCAATTGGCTATGCAGGCCGTAGCGGGAATGCAGTGTGGGTATTGTTTGTCGACCTCGACCGCTTCAAATTTGTGAATGACAGCCTAGGCCACAAGGGAGGGGATCGGGTGATCAATGCGATTGCCGAACGATTGCAATCGGCGATACGAGAAACGGATACGGTGGCCCGTCTTGGCGGTGACGAATTTGTGTTGATTCTCCCCCAGCGCGCGGATGAAACCAATGAGACCATGGTGACTGACGCCATTCATCGCATGATGGATGCCGTCGCGAAACCCTTAATGCTTGAGGCGCACGAATTCTTTCTGGGCTGCAGTATTGGTGTGGCCGTGTATCCGGCGGATGGAACGACATCGGAAGCATTGATTGAACACGCCGATACCGCGATGTATCGCGCCAAAGAAATGGGCGGCAACAATTTCCAGTTCTATACCGCCGCAATGAATACACGCTTGTTGGAGCGAATCAGCATTGAGAAGGATCTACGCAGTGCGATCGAACGAGAGGAATTCGTATTACATTACCAGCCGAAGGTCGATGTGCGCACAGGTCGCATTGTCGGAATGGAAGCCCTGATTCGATGGCAGCATCCAATACTTGGCTTGATTCTGCCGAATCGTTTCATTGGTCTTGCCGAAGAAACGGGTTTGATCGGGCTGATCGGTATCTGGGTGCTGCGCACGGCCTGCGCGCAGACAAAATCATGGGAGCGCGCCGGTTATGGCGGGTTGCGCATCGCTGTAAACCTGTCTTCACGCCAGTTTACGCAAAAAGATCTTGTCCAGTCAATTGCCAATATCCTTTCGGAAACGGGACTTGCGTCTCATTTTTTGGAACTGGAATTGACTGAGAGTCTGTTAATGAACGATGTCGAAGAAACCATTGAAATCCTGCAAGAGCTCAAAGCATTGCGTGTGCACATGTCAATTGACGATTTCGGCACAGGCTATTCGAGCTTGGCCTATTTAAAGCGTTTTCCAATCGACGTATTAAAGATCGATCAGTCTTTCGTGCGCGACATGACGTTGAACTCGGATGGTGCTGTTATCGTAAAATCAGTCATTTCACTGGCGCATAATTTGAAACTGCTTGTCGTCGCCGAAGGCGTCGAGACGCAGGAACAATTGACACATTTGCGCAGTTTGGAGTGCGACATGATACAAGGTTATTTCTTTAGTAAACCGATGCCTGCCGAGGCATTCGAGCAGATACTTCAAGTGGGTACGTGCCTGCCGATAGAGGCGGGCCGTTCCTGATACATTGGGATTTACTTCGCTAGACGGGTAAGCAAAAGGCTATTAGCCTATAGTTAGGCTATTCAACCATATTTAACTACGCATTAGATTGACGGGAATCTATGCAGATTTATACAAAACGTAACCCCGGCGTAGCCCTGATAAATTACGCGATGAAAATTTTGACGTAAAAAAAGGCTATGATTTCTCATAACCTTTTGATCTTATTACTTAATTTATTGGTGGGGCGTGTGTGGCTCGAACACACGACCTACGGATTAAGAGTGCTGTGCGGGGCACAGCATACCGCCATTTACCAAATAAAATCAATTACTTGCCATACCTCATTTACCCCCATTTTACCGTAATTTAACTGGTGCATTAATACAAAATTCGTACAAACTGAGCTTCGAGCAGTTATCTTTGTGCGCGTTTTGGTAACTCCTTCCTATACTCGGTACCAGCTACTCACTACCGCATGTGCTGGTCATACGGAGCCAATATGGAACAAGTAGAACAGTTACAACTTC
>DATMOE010000169.1:0-4551 GCA_035568435.1 Herbaspirillum sp.
GTCGGCCTTTGCATCGGGATCGCGCCGTTATCGAAACAATCCAATACGCTGCAGGAAGTCATGGCGCAGGCCGATGCGGCCTGCTACCGGGCCAAGGCGACGGGGAAGAATCGGTTTCAGACGGTGCCGGCCGGCGCCGCAACTTATGTGATCGGCAGTTCTAACTAAGAAGCCCTTCCGCTTTCATCGTTTCTTGTACCTTTGGCCGCTCGGCGACACGGTCCATGAAATCCTTGATATTCGGCCACTTGCCGACATCGATATTGTGCATTTTGGTCCAATTGAGCACAGTGAAGAGATAGGCATCGGCCGCAGAAAACCGGTCGCCCATGATGTACGGTTTGCCATCGAGCATTTTTTCCAATGCGTTGAATCGCCGCTCAATCGTACCGATTTGGACTTCCTTCATTTCCGGTGTCATCTTGGGATTGAAGAGCGCACCGATCTGCTTGTGAATTTCGGTCGCAGCAAAATTCAGTGCTTCCATTTGGTGGTAACGCGCAATCGTGCCGAATGCAGGCACAAGACCGCTCTCCGGCTTCTGATCTGCGAGGTACTGGCAGATGACGCCGACCTCCGTGATGACTTGTCCGTCATCGAGCATTAACGCCGGCACGTATCCCTTCGGATTCACCTTCCAGTAGTCGCCGCCGTCGGCAGTTTTCTTGGCAGGGATATCCACTTTCTCAAGGTCGACGGTGTGCCCTGCTTCACGAGCCACGATATGGGGCGCCATCGAACATGCGCCGGGAGAATAATAGAGTTTCATATGATTTCCTTTTTCGGATTCAAGCGTCAGACCACAATTTACCGGCGGTCGCCCAGTTCTCGCGTTTGACATCTTCGATGATGATGTCGACCGATTCGGCGCTGCAACCGAACGTGGCGACCGTCGCTTCGGTCACTGCTTTGACGAATGCACGCTTTTGTTCGACCGTGCGGCCTTCGAATAATTGAACGTTGATAGTGGGCATGGGTTTTCCTTTTTGGTTAATGTAAATACTAACTAATTAGTCGCGATAAGACGGTGAGCGCACATCGAGCATGCGCAGCAACGCGGGCCATTCGAGGATGCCCTCGGGCGCACCGTCGCCGAGCAATTCCTTATATGTTTTCGCGCAAACTTCAGGCGGCGGCATATTCAGCGGGCCGCCGCCGGATTGCGCCTTCAACTGAAATGCGCAGGCTTTATCGAGCGTATCCATCAAGACATACGCTTCTGCAATCGTGCGGCCGCTGATCAATGTGCCGTGATTACGCAACAGCATCGCCGGATAGATGCCGAGATGTTCGATCAGGCGCGTCTGCTCAAGCGGCGACAGCGCCAGGCCTTCGTAGTCGTGATAGCCGATCTGCCCATAAAAGCGCATCGCGTGTTGCGACAGCGGCAGCAAACCGCCTTGCTGCATGCCGACGGCGACACCATTCTCGTTATGCAAATGCATGACGCACATCGCATCCTCGCGCGCGCCATGGACCGCGCCATGAATCGCGAAACCGGTCACGTTCACACGGCAGGCTTGATCGCCGATGATATTGCCCTGCAAATCGATCTTCACCAGATTCGAAGCGGTAATTTCATCGAAACGCAAGCCGAACGGATTGATCAAGAAGCGTCCTGCTTCGCCCGGCACCGTAGCGGAGATATGCGTATAGATCAGATCGTCCCAGTTTTTTAACGCGCACAGGCGATAACAAGCCGCGAGATCGACGCGAACCTGCCATTCGGCGGCGCCGATGCCGGCCGGTGCAGCTTTGATGGATAGAGTGCTCATTGATGACCTTGAAATGAAATCCTGGTATCGAAAATTTATTTTAGCGCGAGAACCGATAAGGGTTCGGTGCGCTGGCATTCACGCAGGCATTCGATCAACTGCTGAAGGCCGGGTGGCGTCTGCCGTCGGCTGGGATAATACATGTAAAACGGCGCCCCCATGACGGACCAATCCGGCAACACAATTTCCAGCAATCCACTCCGCAGCTCCTGTTCGACCCGGCCTTCCAGACAGTAGGTAAGCCCCACGCCATTAATCGCCGCCAGTACCGCGCTTTCGGTTTCATTGGCGCTGATCGGCCCGGGAACGTCGAGTTCGATGGCGCGCGCGCCCTCGCCTAATTCCCATTTATACAGTGAATTGTCGCCCAGGCGCATGCGCACGCAGGCATGGTTCAATAGGTCTGCAGGGGTCTGTGGACGACCTCTGCGGGCCAAGTATTCCGGCGCGCCGACAACCACCCAGCGCAGCTTCCCGGTCAACGGTACGGCGACCATATCCTGCGGCACCGTGCCCCCATAGCGGATGCCTGCATCGTAACCCTCGGCAACGATATCGACCGGCCGATCCTCTACCGTCAGGTCCAATTCCAGATCGGCATATTGAGCAAAGAATTTTGGCAACGCCGGGCTCAATAACAAGCGCGCCGCATCGCGCGGTACGTTGATGCGCAAACGGCCGGCGGGCGTGCCGCGATAGTGATCGAGATTACCGAGTGCTTCAGTGATGGTCTGAAAACCTTGTTCGAGACTTTCCGCCAGCGCCGCGCCGGCCAAGGTCGGCACCACCGAGCGGCTGGTGCGATTGAGTAACTTGACGCCCAGCCGGGCTTCAAGATGCCGCATCGAATGACTTAAAGCGGATGTTGTGACAGCCAATTCATTGGCCGCTTGCCGGAAGCTGCGGCGGCGCACGATCGTCATAAAAACATTGAGATCTGCGAGTGCAGTGCGATTCAAAGTAGCCATCGTGACAGTCCATTGTATGTAATTAAGTCAACATTTCATTGAATTTATCTCAACATTATCTGAGCTATTATCATCGATGTATTTCCGCTACGTTTACTTTAAGGAAAAAAGTATGAGCATCGAAACAATCAACATTCCCGGCATTGATACCCCGGCTTCTCGTATTGGCCTCGGCACCTGGGCAATTGGCGGATGGATGTGGGGCGGCAGCGACGAGGCCAGCTCCATCGAAACGATCCGCGGCGCCGTGCGATCCGGCATCAACCTGATCGACACCGCGCCGGTTTACGGCTTTGGCCACTCCGAGGAAATCGTCGGTAAGGCATTGGTCGGCATCCGCGATCAAGTGGTGATTGCAACTAAAGTGGCGTTGGAATGGCCAAACGAAAAGGTGAAACGCAACGCCACCGCGGCGCGTATCCGCCAGGAAATTGAAGACTCGCTACGCCGGCTGCGCACCGACCGCATCGACCTCTATCAGGTGCATTGGCCTGACCCTTTAGTGCCGCATGAGGAAACCGCTCTTGAGTTGGAGAAGCTGCGTCGAGAAGGAAAGATCCTGGCAATCGGCGTGAGCAACTATAGCCCTGAGCAGATGGACGGTTTCCGCAAGCACGCTACGCTGGCGGCAGTGCAGCCGCCTTACAACCTGTTTGAACGGGCGATCGACGCCGATGTACTGCCCTACGCCAAGCAGCACGGGATAACGATATTGGCTTACGGTGCGTTATGCCGCGGCCTGCTTTCGGGTCGCATGCGCACAGATACGATTTTCGATGGCGACGATCTGCGCAAGGCCGATCCTAAATTCAAGGCGCCGCGCTTTACGCAGTACTTGAACGCGGTCGAGGCGCTGCGGCAATTTGCGCAAGAACGGCACGGAAAATCGGTGCTGGCTTTAGCGGTTCGCTGGATCCTCGACCAAGGGCCGACCATCGCTCTGTGGGGCGCGCGCAAGCCAGAGCAATTGACCGGTCTCGATGAAGCCTTCGGCTGGAAGCTGAGCGCCGCCGATCTGGTGGAAATAGATGCGATCCTTGGCCGCCACATCAAGGACCCCGTTGGGCCGGAATTCATGGCGCCACCAACACGACGTTAAGCAAAGCGGAGAAAAGAAATGCAAACAAACACCATTGGCACATTGAAACTTCAAGTCGCACCGTTGGTCTTCGGCGCCAACGTCTTCGGCTGGACGGCCGACGAGCGCACCTCGTTCTCGCTGCTCGACACCTGCGTCGAGCAAGGCTTGAACTTCGTCGATACCGCCGACAGCTACTCGCACTGGGCCGAGGGCAATCAGGGCGGCGAGTCCGAAGCGATCATCGGCAAGTGGTTCAAGCAAAGCGGCAAGCGCGACAAGATCGTGCTGGCGACCAAAGTCGGCTTATGGAAGCAACGGCCGGGGCTATCGGCGGCGAACATTGAGGCCGCCGTCAACGATTCGCTGCGCCGCCTGCAGACCGATTACATCGACGTCTATTTCTCCCACCTCGACGACGACAAGACGCCGTTCGAAGAGACGCTCGGCGCGTATCAGAAGCTGATCAAGGCGGGCAAAGTGCGGATGATCGGCGCGTCGAATTTCAGCGGCGAGCGGCTGGAGGCGGCGCTGAAGGTATCGAAGGCCTTGGGCTTGCCGGCGTATGAGGTGCTGCAGCCGGAGTACAACCTTTACGATCGGGAGGCTTACGAGACCGATCTGGAGCCGGTTGCGCAGGCGCACAAAATGGCGGTGGTCACGTATTTCAGCCTGGCGAGCGGTTTCCTGAGCGGAAAATACCGTTCACAGGCGGACGCGGCAAAGGGTG
>DATMOE010000170.1:0-15148 GCA_035568435.1 Herbaspirillum sp.
ATGGCTACAACGCGAACTACGGCGGCCTGCTGATCGGCGCCGACAAGGCGATCAACGACAACTGGCGTGCCGGCGGCGCGTTCACCTATAGCAATACGGCGGTCAACAGCACCGGCGACACCACGGGCGACACGGCCCGCATCAATAGCTACGGGCTGATCGGCTACGCAAGCTATACGGGCAATCCGTGGTACGTGAATCTCTCGGGCGCGGTGATGGCGCAGCAGTACGACACCTCGCGTCAGGTTAACTTCCAGGGCTTCTCGGGCACGGCCAACGGTCAGTTCAACGGCCAGCAGTATGTGGCGCGGGCCGAGGCGGGCTATCCGCTGGCGCTGAATGGCGTCACGCTCACGCCGTTGGCGAGCCTCACGTACAGCTACCAGAACCAAGGCAGCTATACGGAAAGCGGCGGCAACGGCGCGGCGCTGGCGGTCAATGCGGCGCACGCGGATTCGGTCAAGAGCGGCCTGGGCGCGAAGCTGGAAAAGAGCTTCTCGACGCACTACGGCGAGATCGTGCCAGAACTGCAACTGCAGTGGATCCACGAGTACGACCACACGGCGCAGGTAACAGGGGCGAGCTTCGCGGCAGACCCGACCGGCCAGACCGCGTTCACCACCGTGGGGGCAACGCCGGTGTCGAATCTGGCGGATCTATCGCTGGGCGTGACGCTGCTGAAGGCGAACAACCTGAGCCTGTCGGCGCGCTACGAGCTGCAGGCCGCGCGGGGCTTCGTCTCGCAGACGGGCAGCTTGCGCCTGCGGCAGTTGTTCTGATCTAGTTGTTTTCCGCCGTACGGCAACGCCCATTTTCTATCATAGGAAATGGGCGTTTTTAATTTCAAATAAGAAAATTTAAGTTTGGAGGTGACCCTTCGACAGGCTCAGGGCGAACGGGAGTTTAGTAAATTTTCACAAAAATCCGTTCGCCCTAGGGTATATTCAGCCGCAATCTATCCGGCGTGACATCCAAAGCACCAGCCACCCGCATCGATGCCGACTGGCTTGCATCCATCTTGAACTGCTTACCCACCCGCGCCAGTTTTTCGGCCTGATCTTCCAGCAATTGAGAACTGGCGGCGGCTTCTTCAACCAACGCTGCATTGCGCTGCGTGGTGGTATCCATTTCGGTAATCGCTTTATTGATCTGCTCAATGCCTGCGCTTTGCTCCTGGCTGGCCACCGAAATCTCCGCCATGATATCGGTCACGCGCTTGACGCTGGCGACCATCTCATTCATCGTCGCGCCGGCGCGGTCGACCAGGCCGGCGCCGAAGTCGACCTTTTCCACCGAGTTGTTAATCAAGGTCTTGATTTCCTTGGCGGCCGCCGCAGAGCGCTGGGCCAGGCTGCGCACTTCGCTGGCAACCACCGCAAAACCGCGTCCCTGCTCGCCGGCCCGCGCTGCTTCCACTGCCGCATTCAACGCTAGGATATTGGTCTGGAAGGCGATGCCGTCGATCACGCTGATGATGTCGACGATCTTCTTCGACGAGGTATTGATTTCCCCCATCGTATCGACCACTTGCGACACCATGCCGCTGCCCTTGACGGCAACGTCGGAAGCATCCAGCGCCAATTGATTGGCCTGTTTTGCGTTATCGGCATTTTGCTTGACCGTGGCGCTCAATTGCTCGATCGACGCAGCCGTTTCTTCCAGCGAACCGGCCTGCTGTTCGGTGCGCGCCGACAAATCCAGATTGCCTGAAGCGATTTCGCCGGCAGCCGTGGTGATCACATGAGTGCCGTGCTGCACCTCGCCGACGATCTTGCGCAAGGCATTGTTCATGTCATCGAGCGCGCGCATCAATTCGCCGATTTCATCCTTGCTGGATTGATCGATCTCCGCCGTCAGATCGCCGCTGGCGACCATTCTCGCCACATGCAGCGCTTGCCCCAGTGGACGCGTAATGCTGCGCGACATCCACAGCACCACCAGCACGCTGATGCCGACCAATAATGCGCCCAGCAGTATCGATAGCTGCGCGCTCTGGGTATGATTTTTATCGATCGCCTGCGCCATCTGGTCGATGGTCTGACGCTGCATCGTCAACAGATCCTTGACCTTGTCCTGATAGTTTTTCGCCGCCGGCACGAATACCTCTTGGAAAGCGCGCACCCCCGCGGCCGCATCGCCGCTTTCGCGCGAGCGCATTACCAGCACCTTGGCCGCCTGATATTTAGCGCGCAAGTCGATAATATTTTTGAATAACGCCTTCTCTTCCTCGCTGCTCAACTGCGATTCGACCGCCTTTATTTTTTCCGTACCCTGTGTGACGCTATCGGCGATGTCGGTAGCAAAAGTAGTCGCCAGCTTTTCGTCGGTACTGCGCGCAATCATCGTGGTACGGACAATCGCCGAATAAGTCAGCACATACCAGTCGGAGATCAAACGTTCTTTGGCGAGGGGGTTTTCCATCATCAGCCGGGTTGCCTCGGCGTTGCGATTACCATTGATCAACGCCAGCGAAGTCGACACGATCGCCAGCAACAGCACAATCGAAAAGCACAGCGTCAAGCGGGAAGAAATACGTAAATTATTGAGCATTTTCATCATTGGCACACGAAGGTTAATTAGAATGATTTTGTCGATGTGTTGCCGGCAAGCACTATTTCAGCCTGCCTTGAAGCCGATGTAGATTACACCGATTGCAAGTCGCCGCAAGTGATATGTAAAAGATTTCATGCGGCAAATAAATGCGCCGCTGTAGGAGAAGTATTGTTGCGTAATGGCACAACAACCTCAAACCATCAGGCGTAATTTTCTAGCCAACTCGGCGAGTTGATAGGGTTTATGGAGGAATGGAAAGTTCTCCAGATCGCCGTGTTCGGCTTTCAAGGCCGGCAGCGGATAGCCCGATACCAGCATAATTTTTAGCGTAGGATAACGTTGCCGCGCCAGGCACGCCAGTTCCACGCCGTTCATGCCGTGCGGCATCACCACATCGCTGAACAAAATATCGATATCCCCGATCCGCGCCAGTAAATCGATGGCTTCGGCGCTGCTGCTGGCGGTCACCACTTCGTAGCCGATGGCGCGAAACAATCCTGCCGCAACATCCAGCAAATCCGGCTCGTCTTCCACAATCAGCACTTTTTCCGCACTGGTATCCGGCGCTGCATATCCGGCTGCGTCATCGCTCTCGTGCGCCGGCAAATACATGCTGATGACGCACCCTTCGCCGAGCGTACTTTCGATCGTAATATCGCCGCCCGACTGCATGATAAAACCATAGACCTGACTCAAACCCAGGCCCGTGCCTTTACCCATTTCCTTGGTCGTGAAAAACGGCTCGAAGGCGCGCGCGACGACTTCCGGCGGCATCCCCGTGCCAGTGTCGGCGACAACAATCCTGACATAATCGCCGCTCGCCAATACACCGATCTCCTGCGGCTGCAGTCGTACGTTTTCGGTCGTAATCGAGAGCTTGCCCCCGGCCGGCATCGCATCGCGCGCATTGACGA
The DNA here is from genome assembly GCA_035568435.1 of Herbaspirillum sp. Classification (GTDB taxonomy): domain Bacteria; phylum Pseudomonadota; class Gammaproteobacteria; order Burkholderiales; family Burkholderiaceae_D; genus Herbaspirillum. The sequence goes on from DATMOE010000170.1 coordinate 3,468, forward strand.
CCAGATTTAACAGCGTGGTCTGAAATCGGGTTGCATCGATCGATACTGTTTTCAATCTCGATCCCAGACGGATATCGAAGGTCAACGCCGCATCACCGGCGCGTCGCAAGACCGACTCAAAGCTGCCTATCAAGTCGTTCAGATTATGCTTTTCCGGCTGCAGCGGTTGCTGACGCGCGAACGATAGCAAATGCTGCGTCAAGCCGGCGCCACGCTCCACGGCGCGCCGAATGCTCTCCAGTATTTTGCTTTCGTTTTTGTTCTGCGGCTGCATCGACAGCAGATCGATACCGCTGGATACGACGGACAACAGATTATTGAAATCATGCGCGATGCCGCCGGTCAATTGGCCCAACGCCTCCATTTTCTGCGACTGAAACAGTGCGGCGTTCGCCTTCTGCAACGCCTCGGCCGCCTCGCGCTTTTCCGTGATGTCGCGTGTGATTTTGGCAAACCCGATGAGTTCGCCGGCGTCATTGCGAATCGGATCAATGACCACGCTGGCCCAAAAGCGGCGGCCGTCCTTGCGCACCCGCCATCCTTCGGCCTCGTATTTTCCTTCTTCCGCGGCGCGCCGCAAGGCACGCGCCGGCAGCCCGTCTGCATTGTCTTGCGGTGTATAAAAACAGGAAAAGTGCCGCCCCAGGATCTCCTCGGTGGAATAGCCTTTGAAGCGCTGCGCGCCGGTATTCCAGCTATTGATGTAGCCCTCGGTATCGAGCATGTAAATCGCATAGTCGCTGATCGCGGAGACCAGCAATTGAAATCGCTGTTCGTCGGATACTTTATCGCCCTTAACGCCGCGCTTAATGTTCATCGATCATTCCATTTAAAAAAAATGGCTCACTGCGCACAGCTAGTGTGCAGTGCATCTTTGGGCATTGTAGTCTCGAATGCAAAAAACGGCCCGTACGCATGTTTGCGCACGGGCCGTTTTGCATCGCCAAGCAACGCCGAGCGCCGAAGCGCTTGATCAAGACTAGTGAATTAGCCGTTGACGGTTCTCATGCCTTCTTCGGTATAACGATCACCGGTTGCCGCGCCGAGCGGAAACAGCCGATTCAGTTCTTCCAGATGCGCCGCCGTCAATTTAACCGCCGGTGCGCCGGCATTTTCTTCCAGATACTGACGCCGCTTGGTGCCCGGAATCGGCACAATATACTCACCCTGCGCCAACACCCACGCCAAAGCCAGTTGCGACGGCGTGCAGGCATAGCGCGTCGCCAAAGTCTTCACCTTGTCGACCAGCAACAGGTTCTTGGTAAAGTTGTCGCCCTGAAAACGCGGGCTGTTGCGGCGATAATCGTCTGCCGCAAATTGGTCCGGCCGGGTAATTGCGCCGGTCAAAAAGCCGCGTCCCAATGGGCTGTACGGCACGAAGGCGATACCCAGTTTGCGGCACAGCCCAAGCATTTCCTGTTCTGGATCGCGGGTCCACAATGAATACTCGGTCTGCAGCGCAGTGATCGGATGCACCTTATGCGCCCGCTCCAGCGTTTGCGCCGAAGCTTCCGACAAACCGATGTAGCGAATCTTGCCGGCCTTCACCAGATCGGCCAGCGTGCCGACGGTTTCCTCGATCGGTGTTTTCTGATCGATGCGATGCTGGTAATACAGATCGATGGTATCGATACCGAGTCGCTTCAGACTGCCCTCGACCGATTTGCGAATGTACTCGGGACTGCCATTGACCCCGCGCATTTGCGGATTGGCCGGATCGCGCACGATGCCGAATTTGGTGGCGATAAAAAATTGCTGGCGTTTGCCTTTAATGGCTTTACCGACCAGTTCTTCATTCGTATACGGGCCGTACATATCCGCGGTGTCGAGAAAATTAATGCCCAATTCCAAGGCGCGATGGATGGTGGCGATCGATTCCGCGTCGTCCCGATTCGAATAAAAATCGCTCATGCCCATGCAGCCCAGGCCGATGGCGGAAACCACCGGGCCATTTACGCCGAGCCGGCGTGTTCCTACGGGTGTGGGCTGTACGTTGTTTGCAGAATTGTTGGATGCGTTCATTGGATGTCCTCAAATGATGACGATTAAAGGGTAACGATTAAAGGGTAACGATTAAAGAGTAACAATTAAGTCATGACCTGCACTGACCGCTCGGCTTCCATGGATTCATACATGGCGATCTTCGTATGTCTAAAAGTTAGAGTGCCCCCCAAGTCAAGGGCTGATTATGATCTCGATTCAGAATGCGTGCAGGCCGTAAAATGAACGCTTTCACGAATAAAGGAGCAGCTATGGCGATGACACATACTTTCAACACAGTCGAACCGCCACGCACCGAAATCGATGCGCTCAGCGCGCCAACCGTGCTTGAATTCGGCACGCCATGGTGCGGCCACTGCCAGGCGGCGCAACCACTTCTGCAAACAGCCTTTGCCGATTTCCCTGCGGTGCATCATATAAAAATTGAAGATGGCAAAGGCCGCCCGCTGGGACGCTCGTTCAAGGTCAAGTTATGGCCGACGCTGATATTTCTGGATGGGGGTCGGGAAGTCGCGCGTCTGGTGCGTCCGAGCGACGCCGCGGCAATTACACAGGCACTGGCGCAGCTCAATCCGGCAGCAGATTGAACGAGTCCTGCATGGAATACATAGTGGGCAAATAGTTTTGCAGTAATAAGGTCAGCGCCTCCGGGTTTAACGCCGTGCTGAAATGATAGCCCTGCATCTCATCGCAACCATGCTGACGCAAAAAGTCGGCTTGTGCGGCCGTTTCCACGCCTTCGGCAACCACCGTCAGTTTCATCGCCTTACCCATGGCGATGGTGGCCTGCGCAATCGCCATGGCGCCGGCATTGGCGGGAATATCGTTGATAAACGAACGATCCACTTTCAAGGTATCCAACGGGAAATTATTCAATTGCCCGAGCGAGGAATAACCGGTGCCGAAATCATCCATCGCCAGCCGCACGCCCATCTCCTTGATGGCCAGCAGCAAGAGCAGCACCCGTTCTGGATTATGAATCACCATGCCCTCGGTAATTTCCAGCTCCAGCAGCGTCGGATCCATACCGGTTTCCGCCAGCACGGCGGCAATGTCGCGCAATAAATTTTCATCGCCGAACTGCCGCACCGAAAGATTGACCGCCATGCTCAATGGCTCAAAGCCCTGCCGCTGCCATGCGACATTTTGCGCACATGCCGTTTGCAAAACCCATTTTCCAATCGGTACGATCAAACCGATTTCCTCGGCAATCGGAATGAATTCATCGGGCGGTATCCGGCCCAGCGTCTGGTTTTCCCAGCGCAGCAGCGCTTCCACACCATTGATTTTTCCGCTGCGTAAATCGATCTTTGGCTGGTAATACACCGAAAATTCGTTCTGCGCCAATGCATGCCGCAGATTCGATTCCAGCGCCAGCCGCTCGTGCGAGCTGGCGACGATTTCATGCGTATAAAATCTGAAATCGTTTTTACCCTGATCCTTGGCCAGATACATCGCAATATCGGCATGCTTCATCAAGGTCTGCTCATCCGCGCCGTGCATCGGATACATCGCAATGCCGATGCTGGCCGTGACATTGCATTCCTGATCCACCAATACAAATGACTCCGCGGCAGCGGCCAGCAATCTGCGCGCCACATTGCTGACCTGCTCGACGCCACTGACTTCCCGCAGCAGCACGACAAATTCGTCGCCGCCCATTCTGGCAATGGTGTCGCCTGGTTCGATGGCCTCTTTAAGGCGAATGGCAATTTCCTGCAACAGCTTATCGCCGGCCTCATGCCCTAATGAATCGTTGATGAATTTGAAGCGGTCCAGATCCAGAAACAGCACCGCAAACCGGTGATTGCAACGCTGCCCCAATGCCAGCGCCGCTGCCAGCATCTGGCTGAACATCATGCGGTTGGGCAAATCGGTCAGGCTGTCGTGCGTGGCCAGATGCCGTATCCGCTGCTCGGCGATACGCTGATCGGTAATCTCGCGCGATACCCCGCGATAACCGATCGCCGCACCGTTCTCATCGAAAATCGGCGCACCGCTCACGCTGATGTAGTACGGTTTTTCGCCGGCCAGCAAGCGATGCATGACAACATCGCGAAACGGCAGGTTTGCCGCCAGGATGGCGCGATGCCCGGCCCATCCGCCATCGGCCTGAATCTCAAGATCGCTCTCCCATGGCCGCTTGCCGAGAAACGAGGCCTGCGTCGAATCCAGATTTTGGTGCCGGCTTTCCATCCGCGTGTAGCGGAATTGCGTGTCCTGTTCCCAGTACCAATCGGATGATAGATTGGTCAATGAGCGAAAGCGCATTTCGCTTTCGCGCAATTCCAATTCGATCTTTCGGCGCGCGGTCACGTCGCGCAAAATACCGCGGAAACCGATCGGCATGCCCTCAACGTTGCGCGTCAATTGCACCGAGCCCTCAACGTTGATCAGCGTGCCGTCCTTATGAACGTGCTCCCAATCCTGATTACGCTTGGGCTCGCCGGTTCGATACACTTCGTTGAAGGCGGAAAACACGGTCACGATGGCGCGCTGCGTCATGAAAAACCGGTTGCTCTTGCCGATGACTTCATCCAGGGTGTAGCCCAACATTCTGGATAGCGCATTATTGGCGAACACCAGCTTGCCGGATAGATCGACCTCGTAGTAAGCATCCTCCATCGTTTCCACGATGGTCCGATACTTTCCCCGGCTGTACTGCAGTGCCTCAACGTTGGTTTCTATTAGCAAGCTGATTTCCCGAGCGCAAAATGCGGCACATGGGCACCGGGGTGCAGGCATGCGCGCAAAGCCAAAAGCGCCTGCACCAACGCAGCCGCCTATTATTCGTAAATTTTTGTAAGGACACGCAAAAAACGGCGCTAGCAAGACCGGAATGTCCTACTAATGTATTTTTTTAAGTATTTTATTAAGTGTTAAATAATTTTGCAGAAGATTAGCATATTTGCCGGCCATGTAAAATTAGTCGCGGCACAATCGCAACAATGATATAGAACGTATTTCATAAATATATTGCGTCCGAGCGCAATATAATGCACGAGAGATCCTTGCGAATACCCCCTAAAAGAAAGGGTTCAATCTCCCAATGCGTACCCGTACTTGGCTACTGTATATCGTTTTGGCGGTGTTGATCCCGGCGTTTATGGTGGCGGCGGCCGGCATCGTTTATCTCTACGGCAGCGCCGCTATTGCCGCCATCACGCTCTTGTCCGCTCTCTTCGCAACAATGGCCATTGTTGGCGCGCTCTATGCGGTGCGCCGCACATCGAAACCGATCGAAGCGTTACGGCACGCCGCCGCACAACTGGGGCGCGGCGAAGCGGTGTCCGAACTCCATAGCGGGATTGTCGAGATCGATGCCGTTGCGGCCGAAATGCGCCATGCCAGCGAGCGCCTGTTGCGCAGCAAAGCCGATCTGGAAGAACAGGTTGCCGATGCGGTATCGGCCACGGCCCGTTCGCAACGCGCACTGCTGCAAGCGCAAAAACTGGAAGCGCTGGGCCGCTTGACCGGCGGCATCGCGCACGACTTCAACAATGTTTTGCAAGCACTCAATACCGGCTTGCATGTGGTTCGTCTATCGGTCCTCGAAGGCCGCGCCAGCAACGCGCTGGAGGCATGCCAGCGCGCCGCCAAACGCGCCGCCGAATTAACCAGCCAACTGGCTGTATTCGGCCGCACGCAGGATGCGCGTCTGGAAGTTTGCGCGATCGATGAACAGTTCAAAGCGATCCGGCCGCTGCTCGACAGCGCCATCGGCGCCGGTATCGATCTGCAGATCAAGCTCGATGACGCTCTGTGGCCGGTCAAGATCGATGCGCTGCAGTTTGAACTTGCGATACTCAATCTGGTGATCAATGCCAGGGACGCAATGCCCAACGGCGGGCAGCTCATGATTACTGCCGGCAACACGCATATCGGCAGCGCGCGCGCCGAACTGGGCATCGGCGACTACGTCAAACTGACACTCGGCGACAACGGCCACGGCATGGACGGCGAAGTATTGAGCAAAGCGCTGGAACCATTCTTTTCCACCAAAGCGGTCGGCAAAGGCTCCGGCATGGGCTTGCCGCAAGCCTACGGCTTTGTCAAACTGGCCGGCGGTGTGCTGACCCTCGATAGCCAGCCCGGCGCGGGCACCTGCGTGGCGATTTACATGGCCCGCACCGTTGCGCCGCCGCCTCAAACACCGCCGGCGGCAAGCGAGCAAAGCGCGGCGCGCAACGGCACCGCGATCCTGTTTGTCGAAGACAATGCACTGGTGCGCGAAGTGGTGGGGCCGGCGTTGACGCATGCAGGATTCCAGGTGACGACTGCCGCCAGCGGCGATGAAGCCTATCGACTCTTGCAAAGCGGCCGTCATTTCGATGTGGTGTTTTCGGATGTGGTGATGCCGGGCACGTTCTCCGGCATCGATCTGGCAGAACTTATCACCCGGCAATTTCCGGCCATCCGGGTGATTTTGGCAAGCGGTTATTCGGACCGGCTGAGCACTTTCGGGCGGGTCAGGATTTTGCACAAGCCTTATGATTTGAGCGTACTGATTGCGGCCTTGAACAGTCCGGCCCCGGATTAACGGTTTTATCGTGCAACAGGCCGATCAGGCCTGTCTCGTGCACGCGTAGTCCCACAGGAATACTTGCATGTTCAGATGAAAATCCTGCTAAATTAGGCACGAAAGGGGAATTCCCCATGCATCGAAAATACAAAAAAACGACCCTGATGCTCATACTGGCGTGCATATTGCTCGCCGCGTGTGGTCGCGAAAGCGCAAGCAGTGACGTGCAGGCCTCCTCTTCTGCCAGCACCGACATCGAAGGGACATTGCATTTGACCGGATCGAGTACCGGCGAGCCGCTGATGGTGCAAATCGCCAGTCGCTTCCGAACGCTGCATCCAAAGGTGGAAATCAAGATCGAAATGGGCGGGTCCGCACGCGGCATCCGCGATGTCCGGGACGGCAAAACGGATATCGGCATGGTCTCGCGCGTGCTGACCGAGAGTGAGCAGGATCTGAAGGGCTTTCCGATCGCGCGCGATGGCATTGGCTTGATGGTGCACAAGAACAACCCGGTTACCACGCTGACCTCGGCCCAGGTTACCGGCATTTTTACCGGTCAGATAAAAAACTGGCGTGAGGTCGGCGGCCGCAACGCGCCGATCATGGTGATTAATCGCGAAGACGGTCGCGGCAGCATCGAGCTTTTCAAGGAACACTTCAGACTCAGATATAGCGACATACAGGCGCAGATCGTGTTAGGCGCCGACAATCCGGCGGTAATCGAAGCCGTGGCAGCCCAGCCCAATGCCATTTCCATGATGTCGGTCATTGAGGCCGATAACAAGGAGAAAGCAGGCGGTTTGATTAAGCTCGTCTCTCTGGATGGCGTCGCAGCCACGCACGCCAGTATCCTGAGCGGCAACTATCCGTTGTCCCGTCCCTTATCGCTGGTGACGCGCGAGCTTCCCACCGGCCTGCTCAAAAACTTCATCGAATATTCTCTTTCGGCGCAAGTGGTCGATATCATCGAGAACATGGGTTTCATCCCTTATCAGGAATGAATACTTTCGCCGCGCGGCTAGCCGCATCATACCGAACAGGTTGGCGCATCCCCGCCAATTTTTCCTTGGGTTTGCGCGCCTCCCTGCTCATCGGATTCGGTATCATTCTCGGGTTTCTGGCCTTCCTCGGCGTACTTGCGTTCATGGGAGAACGCAGCACAATCGCCGATTTCAACAAGCTGCTGACGGTCGACATGAAAATGGACGACGTCGGCACGGACAGCATGATCGCGATGATGAAAGCGCGCCGCTACGAAAAAGATTTTTTGCTGATGTATCGCGAATTCGGTTTTAACGAAGCGAAGTCGCGCTACGTGACGCTGCTTCAGGCAAATCTCACCGACGCCCGTCAATTGCTGGTGGAAATGGGGAGTTTGAGCGGCGACCCGGAAACAATACAGCAAGCCCAGCGCACCACACAGGCCATCGATCATTATGAAAATTCTTTCCTCTCGGTGGTCGCGCTGTACGGGCAACTAGGTTTTATCGATACCGGCCTGGAAGGGAAATTTCGCGACAACGCGCATCAAATCGAAGCGCTGCTGCTGGCCGCGCCGAAGGAGCGCCAACTCCTCGTCGATTTATTATCGATGCGGCGGCGCGAAAAAGATTACATATTGCGCGGGCGGGATTTCGATAGCCGGGCAACCCGGCAAGCGATTGCGCAATTCAAGACAGATGTAACATCCGCGGCCATGGCCTCGGAACAGAAGGCGAAGCTCATCAGTCTGGCTGATGCGTATGCATCGCAATTTGAACAATACGTACAGATAAGCGACCAGATCGCCCTGGAAAAACGCAGCTACCTCGCCGCAGTGCAGGCCATCGAGCCGGATCTGGAAGCACTGCTGGACGGTGCATTGGCCAAAAATGAGAAGGCGCGCAACGCCATCACCAGAAAATCTGCACAGACCGAAATCATCATAGAGGTGATCGGCATGCTGGTCATCATTCTGGGCATCGCGGTAGCGTGGACGGTTTCGCGGCGTACCACCACCGCGATCGGCAAGACCATCCAGTTCGCCGAGCGCATCACTGCCGGCGATCTGCGCACGCAAACGGACTATAAAGGCCGCGACGAATTCAGCGTCCTCGGCCGCGCCTTGAATCATATGGCGAGTTCCTTGCAAGAAGCAGTCTTGGTGCAGCAACATCGTGCGGCGGAACTGGAAGGCATGAATGCGGAACTGGAGCGCCGCGTACTGGCGCGCACCGCTGACCTTGAAAAAAGCGAGGAGCGCTTCCGCAAGCTGGCGGAACTGTCGTCGGACTGGTATTGGGAACAGGATGAAAATTTCGCCTTTACCAAAATGTCTTACAACATGGCAATCATCAGCCGCGTACCGGATGATTTTTATATCGGCAAGACGCGCTGGGAATTACCCATTGAGATGACAGAGGAAGAGTGGGCGGCTCACAAGGCAGTACTGAATGCACATCAGACTTTTACGGATTTCGAATACAAAGTGCAAATCGAAAAAGACCGTCCGCTATGGTTCAGCATTTCCGGCGAACCGGTGTTCGATGCGAATGGTAAATTTTCCGGCTACCGTGGCGTTGGCAAGCAAATCACCGAGCGCAAGCGGATCGAGGAGATCATCAAGCACCGCTCTTTGCATGATGTCCTGACCGGCCTGCCCAATCGCGCCCTGCTGCAGGATCGGCTGGCCCAGGCCCTGACGTATGCAGCCCGCTATTCGCACATCATCTGGGTCGTGTTCATCGATCTGGACGGATTCAAGCACATCAACGACACCATGGGGCACAAAGCGGGGGATATGGTACTCAAAGAGATCGCGCTACGGCTGCAATCCCTGATACGCGAAAGCGACACGGCATCGCGACTGGGCGGCGATGAGTTCGTTCTGATCCTGCAAGATCACATGGATTTCGAAGAGATTCAGGGCGCCATTGAACGCATCATGAAAATGGTGTCGCAGCCGATGACGGTGGACGAACAACAGGTATGCCTTGGATGCAGCATCGGCCTGGCGGCCTATCCGGCCGACGGCACGGATGCCAACACCTTGGTCGAACACGCGGATGCCGCGATGTATCGCGCCAAGCAAAACGGACGCAACAATTTCCAGTTCTACGATCCTTCGGTACGGGCTTTACCCCACTCAGGACGAACGTTTACGCTTTAGAACTCATTTCATAAATAGGCATAAGTGCGAATGAGGCTATTTATGAAATGAGTTCTAAATTTTCAAAAAAATCCGTTCGTCCCGAGTAGCGCATGTTGTGCTACGCTCCTGTCCGATCATCCAAAAATCGCATAAATCAAACAGAGGCAGGCAGTGAAAAAATTAATCGCCGTGGCGGCGCTCGCCGCCCTCACCGGCTGCTCTATCGGCTGGGTTCGCCCAGGTGGAACCCCCTATGAATTCGACCACGACCGCTTTGACTGCCAGCAGCAAGCCGCACAGACGTATCCGCCCATGATGGTGCAGCGCCAGATCGGCGGCGGTTATGTCACCCCTTCGCATACGCAATGCTACGGTTACGCGCCGAACATATCCTGCACCACCTATCCGGGCGTGTTTGTCCCGCCCCAATGGGTGCTTGCGGATGCCAACGAGGACAACCGCACTAGCGAATACAACGCCTGCCTGCGCGCGCGTGGCTACGAATTTCATATGGGTTTTAAATAACGCTAACGCAAAACTGCTTGTTGCGAAATGCAGGGCAAGGCGGACTGGAGCGGGCTGAGGCGGCTGGTTGAATCCAAGCTCCGTTCGTGTCATTCCGGCCTGCGGCCTCCCTTCTTTACCTCACTGCGCACAACCAGCCGCCGCAGCCCGCCTGACACCCTGAATTCACAGGCGTGGCCTGTGCGCTTTATCCGATCCATCAATGAAAAAAGCCCTTAACGCATTGAACGTCAAGGGCTTGTCGCCGCTATCGCATTAAGCGGCCATCCGCTGAATTTTCTATTGACTACTAAACTCAACCCAAACCTGATACAGCCGATCGCTGCCGCGCATGTCCGCCGGCGGCTGGGGATAATGCGCGTCCTGCACCGTTTGCAAGGCAGCCCGGTCGATCATGCCGATACCGCTGCCGGTTAATACCCGCGCCGCGCCGGGAACGGCGTCGCGCAGATGAAATTCCACGCGCACCCTTCCGGTGTAGTGCAACGCAGCCGCAGCCGGCGGGTAATACACCGCTGCCAGTACCGCCGCGCGTACCTTGGCGGCATATTCGAGGCTCGGATCGGCCTTGGCGGTCGCCGGTGGTGCAGGCGGCGGCGGTGGTGGCGGTGACGGCGGCGCCACCGGTTCGGTGAAGGCGTTCGGCGTTGCCGTCGGTGTGAGCGGCGGTTGCGGTGTCTGCGGCACTGGCGGCGTGACCTGCGGCCGCGGTGGCGTAGGCGCACGCGGTTTGGCCGGGGCCACCTTCGGCTTGGCTGGTTCCGGTACGGGCAATGGTTTAGCCGGTTTAGGCGGCTCCGGCGGCGGCGGTGTTTCCTCGGCGAGCGTAATTGCCACCGGTGTCGATAGCGCCGGCGTCGAGGTGGTGCTGCTCAAAACCACTGCGCCAATTGCCAACAGCGCCAACTCCACGGCGACGGCAAGCAACAACGCCTGCATGGGACGATGCGAGGAGGAAGAAGCGGAAGAAGAAGACGTCATTCAGGCTTCCTATTTCGCTGCGGCATTGCGCGTGGCCAGTGCAATCTCGGTCGCCCCGCCATTGCGCACGGCATCCATCACATCCATCAATTGCTGCAACGAAGCGGTCTGGTTGCCGGCAATCGTGACGGCGGTTTTGCTGCTGTCGCGTTGCTTGAGCAAGGCGGTCAATTGCGCCGGCGTCAGTTTGTTGTTCTCGACCAAAAGACTGCCATCGGTCTGGATCTCGACCAGCAGTTTCGGCGGTGGAATAGTCACCGCGGTGGAACTGGTGGGCAGTTTGGTGATGTGCCCGGAGGCGGGAATCATGCGCAGCGTCAGCATGGCGAAGAACACCAGCAGGAACAGCATGATGTCGATCATCGGGATGATTTCAATCCGGGGCTTTTTTGTTTCCAGATAACGCATTTCAGCCTCTCGCCGCCGCAGCCATCAATTCGACGCGGTTGCGCGCGCTTGCGTTGGAAGGCGTCGCTTTGAGATTCTCATGGCGATTGACCAGCATGATTTTGATGGTTT
>DATMOE010000171.1:0-11247 GCA_035568435.1 Herbaspirillum sp.
CTAAGGCTGAAATGCAGACCGTTCAGCGCCATTTGCGCTTGTGCTGCGGCGATGGTCTGCGGCAATGCGCGCAGATTGGTGGTTGTCAGATCGAGGTATTGGCCGATTCGCCATGCGATCGGCTGATGTGGTTTGGCGACACCGGTATTAACGCCTGTATGGGGCGGATCTTCCGCATACACCGCATAGGTGTAATAGCCGCGGGTCTTGAGTTTCGCCTGCGGATCCTGCTGATGCAGCAAGCTGATGCCCTGATTCATTTTCTGATTGACGCGAGAAGCTGCGGCAGACTTGTCCTTGTCCTGCTCTTCGACCATGAAAGTCGCCTGTGCCTGATCGTTGGCCTGCACGACTTCGCCGAAGGCCGGTACGATGATCTGCGTCGGCGAGACGCTGGATGCGCTCTGCGCATAGGCATGCACGCTGGCTGCAGCAAGGAATGCCGCAATGCATAAATTTCGGCTTAACTTCATTATTCTTCTCCATGTGAAAAAGGGCGTACCGAGTACGCCCTTTGTAAATATAACCGGAATTGGAGGTCATTCCGGTTATTTCAGCTTGAACCTTTGCTTAGTTCTTCGCTTGGTCAACCAGCTTGTTGGCTTTGATCCAAGGCAGGCAACGTGGGAATTCGTAAAGCATCGCTTTACGCCACGCTGCCCTGCGCGCGCATGCTTGCGCGTGCTGGATATGATGCCAAGCTAAATTAACGCCGAAGCCTATTAGTTCTTCGCTTGGTCAACCAGCTTGTTGGCTTTGATCCAAGGCATCATCCCACGCAGTTTTTCACCAACCTGTTCGATTTGATGTTCTGCTGTGATGCGGCGACGCGAAATCAAAGTCGGTGCGCCGGCCTTGTTTTCCAGGATGAAGCTCTTCGCGTATTCACCGGTTTGAATATCGGTCAACACTTGCTTCATCACTTTTTTGCTTTCTTCGTTGATGATGCGTGGGCCTGTAACGTATTCGCCGTATTCAGCATTATTCGAAATCGAATAATTCATGTTGGCGATACCGCCTTCATAGATCAGATCGACGATCAGTTTCAGTTCGTGCAAGCATTCGAAGTAAGCCATTTCCGGTGCATAACCGGCTTCGACCAGGGTTTCAAAACCGGCCTTGATCAGTTCCACAGTACCGCCGCACAGGACAGCTTGTTCGCCGAACAGATCGGTTTCGGTTTCTTCGCGGAAATTGGTTTCGATGATACCGGCACGTCCACCGCCATTGGCAGTCGCGTAGGACAAGGCGATATCGCGCGCCGAACCCGATACGTCCTGATGAATCGCGATCAGATGTGGCACGCCGCCGCCTTGCTTGTAAGTCGAGCGAACGGTATGGCCGGGGGCTTTCGGTGCAATCATGATGACGTCCAGATCGGCACGCGGCACGACTTGACCGTAATGCACATTAAAGCCGTGGGCAAACGCCAGTGTCGCGCCCTGCTTTGCAAACGGTGCAACGTTTTCCGCATAGACCTGCGCAATATTTTCGTCCGGCAACAAAATCATGATGACATCGGCTGCTTTGACCGCGTCGTTGACTTCTGCGACGTTCAAACCGGCATTCTTGGCCTTGTCCCAAGATGCGCCGCCCTTGCGCAGACCAACAGTCACTTTGCAGCCGGAGTCGTTCAGGTTTTGCGCATGCGCATGACCTTGCGAGCCGTAACCGATGATGGCCACATTTTTGTTTTTGATCAGGGACAGGTCGCTATCTTTGTCGTAGAAAACTTTCATAATTACTCCTCAGTAAATTTTTCGTTAAATCGATAATTGAATCTTAAATCTGCATCGAATATTGCATTGCCAGGCCGCTATCACACTTTGAGAATGCGCTCCCCGCGGCCGATGCCTGAACTGCCGGTGCGTACTGTTTCCAGAATTGATACCCGATCGATCGAATCGATAAAAGCATCCAGCTTGCTCTTGTTACCGGTCAATTCAATGGTATAGGTTTTCTCGGTTACATCGATTATGCGGCCGCGGAAGATATCCGTAGTGCGCTTCATTTCTTCGCGTTCTTTACCGACCGCGCGCACCTTGATGAGCATCAGCTCGCGTTCGATATGCGCGCCTTCGGTCAGATCGACCACTTTCACCACCTCGATCAAGCGATTCAAGTGCTTGGTGATCTGTTCGATCACGTCGTCCGAACCGCTGGTCACTATGGTCATGCGCGACAAGGTCGGATCTTCGGTAGGCGCCACCGTCAGGGTCTCGATGTTATAGCCGCGAGCGGAAAACAATCCAACCACACGAGACAAGGCGCCAGCTTCGTTTTCCAGCAAAAGGGAAACAATATGTCGCATCACAGATCCTCCGAACCAAGCAGCATTTCAGTCAAGCCTCTACCTGCTTTCACCATCGGCCAGACGTTTTCGGTTTGATCGGTAATAAAGTTCATGAACACCAGCCTATCCTTCATGCCGAATGCCTCTTCCAGCGCACCATCGACGTCCGCCGGACTCTCGATTTTCATGCCGACATGACCGTATGCTTCGGCCAGTTTGGTGAAATCGGGCATGGATTCGGAATACGACTGCGAATAACGGCTGCCGTAATCGATCTGCTGCCACTGCCGGACCATGCCGAGATAGCTGTTGTTAAGCAAAATAATTTTCGGCGTCAGATTGTATTGTTTGCAAGTCGCCAATTCCTGGATGCACATCTGAATCGAGCCATCGCCGGTGATACAGGCCACTGTCGCATCGGGATTCGCCATCTGCACACCCATCGCGTAAGGCAAGCCGACACCCATGGTGCCCAATCCGCCGGAGTTGATCCAGCGCCGCGGCTTATTGAAGCGATAATATTGCGCGGCCCACATCTGATGCTGTCCGACATCGGAGGTAATAAACGCATCGCCCCTGGTCAAGGTGCAGATTTTTTCAATGACCGCTTGCGGCTTGATCAGCGAATCCGAAAGTGCGTATTTCAGGCACTCTTTTTCGCGCCACTGGTTGATCTGCCGCCACCAATTGGCCAATGCGCCTGCATCCGGTTTTTCGCTGACTGTTTCCAGTTGCGACAGCAATTCCTGCAGCACGTCCTTGACGTTGCCGACAATCGGGATATCGACTTTGACGCGCTTCGAAATCGAGGATGGATCGATATCGATATGAATGATTTTGCGCGCCACCGAAGAAAAATTCTTTGGATTACCGATCACGCGGTCATCGAAACGCGCACCGATGGCGATAAGCACATCGCAGTGCTGCATCGCCATATTGGCTTCGTAGGTGCCGTGCATGCCGGGCATGCCGACGAACTTATCGCTTTCCGCGCGGTAGCCGCCCAGACCCATCAACGTATTGGTGCAAGGAAAACCGAGCGCATCGACCAGCCGGTTCAGTTCCGGCGCCGCATTGGCCAGAATGACGCCGCCGCCGGTATAAATCATCGGCCGCTCTGCATTCAGCAATAACTGCAGCGCCTTGCGAATCTGCCCTGAATGGCCTTTATCGACCGGCTTGTACGAACGCATTTCCACCGTTTTCGGATACTCGAAAACGTGTGTATGCATCGTGATGTCTTTAGGAATGTCGACCAGTACCGGGCCGGGACGGCCGGTGGTCGCGATATGGAATGCTTTTTTGATGGTCGAGGCCAGATCCTTGATGTCCTTGACCAGGAAATTATGCTTCACGCAAGGCCGCGTGATGCCGACGGTGTCGCACTCCTGGAATGCGTCCTGGCCGATTGCGGCCGACGGCACTTGTCCTGAAATCACGACCATCGGAATCGAATCCATGTAGGCCGTGGCAAGACCGGTTACCGCATTCGTCACGCCGGGACCGGAGGTGACCAATGCGACGCCGATCTTGGTGGAGCTTCTGGAATAGGCATCGGCGGCATGCACCGCGGCCTGTTCATGGCGTACCAGAACGTGTTGAAATTTGTCTTGTTTATAGATGGCGTCGTAAATATACAGAACCGCGCCGCCGGGATAGCCGAATACGTGTTCCACGCCTTCTTCGGCCAGAGCACGAACGAGTATTTCTGCGCCGGTGATCGGCGCATTCGATGGGGTAGTCATAGTACTTTCCTTTCAAGGTCCATTGGAGATTGATCGGATGCTCTTTCCTGGCGAATTTTCACAATGGCAATATATTCCGGCATTCCTTTTTTGCGCTTTTACGCTGCTCCTGGCCACATCGCACGGATGGGTTCAAAACATCGCTTATGGCACTCGTTCAGCCGGTTAAGATTGCAAAGCGTCGAAATTCTCGCGCTTGTGGCACGGGTTAGAACAAACAGCTTCGTTTCTTGCAAAGCACGTCTTCATATCGTCGGCGTGTTACGCCGTCTTTATCAAGACCATAGGTGCACCCCAGGATTCTGGGGCGGATCGATACGATAATGCGTCGCATCATTTTGGTCAAGTCGAATTCGTGCCGCTTAGAATAAAATGCTCGGAAAACACGGCAAAATGCAGGAAAAATGCATAAGCGCTCGCGCAAAACCGACGTTTTTGTTAACATGCGGACAGTCAAATCTCAGGCAGAGCTGCGCCAAGGCCCCCAAGAGGCCCTGACGGCCGGCAAGCACCCATAACACAATGAATCGATGCGCGACGGTGCATGGCAACTGATAAAGAACTTTCCGACTTCCTCGAGAACGTGGAACGCCGCGCATTCAAGCAAGCTGCCTATGCAGTACGCAAGGATGAAGCAGCCCTGGACATCGTCCAGGACGCGATGATCAAACTTGCCGAGAAATACGGCGACAAGGATGTGGCGGAATTGCCGCCGCTATTTCAGCGTATTCTACAAAACACAATCCACGACTATTTCCGGCGCGAAAAAGTACGCAGTACCTGGGTCAGCCTGTTTTCCAGCGTCGGCCGCGATCAGGACAAAGAGGACGATTACGATCCACTCGAACATTACCAGCCTGAACCCGGCAGCGCGGCGGCTGAATCTGGTGCGGACAAGGTAGAACGGGCGCAAACTTTAAATGCCATCGATGAAGAAATACAAAAATTACCAGCACGTCAACGGGAAGCATTCCTCATGCGTTATTGGCAAGACCTGGATGTTGCTGAAACCGCGGTTGCCATGGGCTGCTCCGAAGGGAGCGTGAAAACGCATTGCTCAAGAGCAACGCATGCGCTGGCGCAGGCGCTCCGAGCTAAAGGAATTACATTATGAATAACAAACAATGGGAAGCGAGGGAAACGCAATTTGCCTATAAGGTACGGCATGCGCTCGACCATAATCTGGATAGCTTGCCTGAATCGACTACGCAGCGCTTGGCTGTTGCCCGCGCCATGGCAATGTCGCGTAAAAAGCAGGCGGCGCCGTTAACACAGATGCAGCACTCGCCACGTTTGAGCGGCGCCACCGGCGGAACCATGACATTTCCGCCAAATAACCGCCAGTTGTTTGCCTGGCTCGGCCGCCTCGGTGTTGTGTTGCCGATTCTGCTCGGCATCGTGTTATTCGTCGGCATATATCAATCCGAAGAGCGCGATCGCATTGCTGAACTGGCCGATATCGATAGCGCAATCCTGTCTGATGAACTCCCCATTTCTGCCTATCTGGATCACGGATTCAAAGCCTATTTAGCAAAACAGGACCAATAATTCATGTCCAGCATCCGCACCGCGCTGACATATGCCAGTGGCTTATTGACTACCCTACTGGTCGCCGGCAGCGTCCTGATATGTCAACATAGCGGCGCTGCCGCCGCAACGGATGAACACAAACCCCCGGCAGCATCCACAGCATCGACAACCCCGCCTAAAAAAATCGCCAACGGACCGAGCTGGCAGGCGCTGACTACTGCCCAACAATTGGCGCTGGTGCCATTGGCTGGCGAATGGGACAGCATGGACAGCGCGCGCAAGGAAAAATGGATTGCCATCGGGAATCGCTATGCCCGCATGAGTCCCGCCGAACAAACGCGCATACAAACACGCATGCGCGACTGGGTCAAATTGACGCCGGAGCAACGCCGCACAGTACGGCAAAGTTATGTGCGCTCGAAAAAACTGGATGCAAATCAAAAATCCACGCAGTGGCAGCAATACCTGCAGCTCAGCGATGAACAGAAGGCGCAATGGGAAAAACAAAAATTGTCGCCGGTGCCGGCCACTGCGGTCTCACGCGCCAGGACTAAACCGAAGATGCTGTTGCCGGTCCCCCCAAAACCGGCAAGTGCCGGCGCGACTGCCCCCGCCACCGCGCCGATAGCGCCCCTCGGCACGATCATGCCGCCTGCGGTGCTCCCTGCGCCATCGCTTGCCGTCCCTGCCGCTGCTACCGTCGCACCTCAACCGCACAAATAAGCAAAACAACGCATGTCCGATATCAATGTCGACGGTTTCAGCAACGCTCCGCTTAAACGTCGTCTATTCAGCATGTTGTACGAAGCCATGCTGCTGTTCGGTGTGCTGTTCATTTCGGCCTGGATATTTTCCACGCTGCTGCAACAACGTAGCGCGATCTATTTACGGCATGGCCTGGAACTCTGGTTATTTGTTGTACTGACCTGTTACTTCGTTTGGTTCTGGTGTCACGGCGGCCAGACACTGGCCATGAAAACCTGGCGCCTCCGGCTGGTCACCCGGGATGGCGGCCCGATCCGGCCATGGCGAGCTTTGGCGCGTTTTCTGCTCGCATGGCTCTGGTTCATGCCCGGTCTCGTGATCGCGTGGCTGGTCCATGCGCAGGCATGGTTACTCGTCGTCATACCCGCGCTTAATTTTCTACTCTGGATGTTGATGATTTATATCGATCCACAACGCCAGTTCCTGCATGATCGGCTTGCCGGCACCCGGATTATCAGTCTGAACTGACGCTTTCAGCGTCCCAGCCCCCTCCTCCTTTCCCCCGACCCGGCCCGCCTTTACGCCGCCGGCACCGGGGCGGCCGCACTCAAGTACAATCAGTCTCTATGATTGCTCGCATTGCCAAAACCGTTCTACTGGTCCAGCTCGGCATCCTTGCCGCGCTGTTTCTTGCTATTCACAAATTCTGGCTCACCGACAATTGGCTGATTTCATTGCTGATCGCCACCGCAGCAGTCGTCCTGGTACGCGCCGTCATTACCGCCAACACATTTATGCTGAGTCTGCCCTATGAAGGCGGCGGCAATCATACCCGGCGCCTGGGAACGCTCGAAAATTGCGCGTTGTTTCTCGAGGAATTTTGCGCATCGCTGCTTTGCTCATCAGTCGGTCTGCCATTCCGTCAATTCGACAAGCATACGTTTGCCGATACCACCGCACTGCCGGTATTGTTGATTCACGGCTATGGCTGCAACAGCGGCTACTGGCACTGGATGAGCCAGGCGCTGCAAAAAGCGCGCATTACCCACTACGCGCTCGATATGGAACCAGTATTAAGCAGCATCGACAGCTATGTCGAGCTGATAGAAACCGCCGTGCAACGCGTACGCGCCGAGACCGGTAGCGATAAGATCGTCATCGTCGCGCATAGCATGGGCGGTCTGGCGGCGCGCGCTTATCTACGCGACATCGGCGGCGCCAGCATCAGCAAAATCGTTACGCTGGGCACACCGCATCACGGCACCACGCTGGCCAATTTCGGCATCGGTATCAATTGCGGTGAAATGAACTGGGTCGGCCGCGCGGAAGAAGGCCTGAACAGCCGTTGGCTGCATCAGTTAGAGGCCTCTGAGGACAAGCAACTGCGCGCATTAATCGTCTCTATCTATTCGCATCACGACAATATCGTCTCTCCGCAACGTTCGTCGCATTTGCCGCTGGCGCGCAATATTGCAGTCGACGCCATCGGTCATGTCGCACTGGCGTTTTCACCGGACATTCAAGCCCGCGTGATCGAAGAAATCAATAAAGCCGGACATGAAAAAAGCCCGCTGACTGCTCCGCCAGCGGGCCCGCATATATTTTCTGGACAGCAGCGCCCGATTTAGGGCTCACTCTTTTTGGAGGCGTCCTGAATATCCTGGCCGGCTTTTTCGATTTTCTCGCCGACGCGCTCACCCACAGTCTTATCTTTCGGCGACATGCCCAATGCCTCGTCAATCTTCTGACCCGCTTTTTCCATCGGACCCGGTTCCGGTTTGCAGGCCGCGACCGACAATACCAACGTACTGATTGCCAGCATGGCAATGACTGATTTACATGTTTTCATTTTAAATTCCCTGTTAAGAATGATAAATACCCCTATATGGCAAACTTATTCACGGGAAGTTCAGACATGCACGCAAATACGCGAATCCGGCAGCACAGCGGTAAAATGTCCAACCATCCGATTTAAACCCCTAACTTCAACATTGGCACGTCCAGATAGGCAACCATAAATGGCCCTTTACCAGTATCAGCAAAATACACCGTCCATCGATGCATCTGCCTATGTTGCAGAATCCGCCGACGTGATCGGCAAAGTACGTATCGAGGCCAATGTCAGCGTCTGGTTCAATGCGACCGTGCGCGCCGACAACGACCAAATCACGATCGGCGCCAACAGCAACATACAAGACGGCGCCGTACTGCATGCCGATCCGGGATTTCCATTGACGCTCGGTAGCAACGTTACCGTCGGCCATCAGGCCATGCTGCATGGCTGCACCATAGAGGACGGCACATTGATCGGGCTTCAGGCGGTGGTGCTCAACGGCGCCGTCATCGGCAAAAATTGCCTGGTCGGCGCGGGTGCGCTAGTGACCGAAGGCAAGCAATTCCCGGAGAATTCGCTGATCCTCGGATCGCCGGCAAAAGTCGTCCGTACCCTAGGGCCGGAAGACATCGCAAAGCTACGCAACACGGCCAATGGCTATGTCGCCAAGATCGCGTTATATAAAACCAGCTTAAAGAAAATCGCATGATGAATAATTCGTCGAATACGATCGAGGCCACTGCCGATACACTGCAAAAATTCATGGTCGAAAACGCACCTGTGCGCGGCGAATTCGTCGAAATTTCTTCGACCTGGCGGCAGGTGCAGGCACGCAGCGACTACCCTGCTCCAGTCAAAACCTTGCTCGGTGAAATGTTGTCCGCCGCGGCGCTGTTGTCGGCCAATCTCAAATTCAATGGCGTCATCGTGATGCAGATTCATGGCGACGGTCCGGTGCGGCTGCTGGTGGTCGAATGCGATTCCGAGCTGCGCCTGCGCGCCACGGCCAAGATGGTCGAGGGCGCGGAAATTGTCGACGGCGCCAATTTGCAGCAACTGGTCAATGTCGAAGGCAATGGCCGCTTTGCAATCGTGCTCGATCCCAAAGATAAAATGCCTGGCCAGCAGGCTTATCAGGGGATCGTACCGCTGGACGGCGATAGTATTGCCACCGTCATCGAAAATTACATGCAGCGCTCCGAGCAACTCGACACCAAACTCTGGCTGGCGGCCGACAGCGCGGTAGCACGCGGCCTGCTCTTGCAGAAATTACCGACCGCGGGCGGTATCGATGCGCCGGCCGACGATCTCGAAACATGGAACCGGCTATCCATGCTCGGCGCCACGCTGCAAACTGAGGAATTACTCAATACCAATATCGAAACCTTGATGCAACGGCTGTTCTGGGAAGAGACGATCCGCGTCTTCCCGCCGCAGCATCCGCAATTTCATTGCTCCTGCACGCGGGAAAAAGTCGGCAACATGCTCAAGATATTGGGGCGCGAAGAAATCGACGCCGCGCTGGAAGAACTCGGACATCTGGCGGTCCATTGTGATTTTTGCGGTGAGTCTTACGATTTCGACAAAATCGATTGCGCGCAGTTATTTGTCAGCGATGCGCCGGCAGAAACAGTTATTCCGGCGCCGAATACGCGTCATTAATTAGGTATGCGCGTAGTCATGCGCGGCCAAGAGCGGCATGCGCCGCTCTATTTTTTGCGCGTTGCCAGAATCTGCCTGGCAATGCCGCGCAAGATGTTGACTTCTTCTGTCTCCAGTTGAGTACGAGAAAACAGGCGCTTGAGTCGCGGCATCAATTTACGCGGATTATCCGGGCTTAAAAAATTGATCGCCGTCAACGCCTGCTCCAGATGCGCAAACATGCCATCGATCTGCGCCAGACTGGCGGCCTCGCCCTGGAATCCGATCACACTCCCCTGCTGATCCAAGCCTTGACGCGCATCCTGGCCATCGGGCAACGCCGCCATCCGGCATTCATACGCCACCACTTGTATCGCCTGCGCCAGATTGAGCGATGCGTAATCTGGATCGGCCGGGATATTAATCAGTACATTACATTTTTCGACGATCGCATTCGGCAAGCCGTAGCGTTCGCTGCCGAATACCAATGCCGCGCGCAGATCGGACTCGGCCGCCAATTGCAACGCCAGTTTGCGAGGCGCTACGATCGGCGGTGAAAACTCACGCAGGCGCGCACTGACCGCAGCCGCATAATTACAACCTTCGAGCGCCTCGTCGATCGACTCGACAATCCGAGCCGCTTGCAAAACATCTTGTGCGCCACTAGCAAAAGCAATTGCCTGATCCTGCGTCAACGCATCGTCAAAACGCGGCTTGACCAGCACCAAATCCGAAAAACCCATGTTTTTCAGCGCCCGCGCCGCCGCGCCGATATTGCCGGAACTGCTGGTCTCGACCAGCACAAACCGCAAGCGGCTAAAAAGAGAATTATCGACAGAATGACGGTTTATGGGCTGGTTCATTTAAAATAGCGGCATTACGCGGCCACAATCGCCGCATCGCTCATTAATTCATCTTTGGTGTTTGTTTGTGTTTTACCTGCTTGCGCCTATTCCGGTTAATCCGGGAAGAAGGCAGAAGCAGGCAGGAACGCTACGCAGGCCCCATTTTAACGGAACCGTTCGAAATAACTATGCATCCAATGCTCAATACGGCGATTAAAGCCGCGCGCCGCGGCGCTACCGTCATCAATCGTGGCTCGTTCGACCTCGACCTGCTCAAAATCGAAAAAAAACAACACAACGACTTCGTCACCGAAGTCGATAGGGCGGCAGAGCAAGCCATCATTGAAGTATTGCTGAGCGCCTATCCAACGCATGCGGTGTTGGCGGAAGAATCCGGCGAATCGAGCAATCTGCGCGACAAAAACGAAAACGAAAACGAAAATATCTGGATCATCGATCCGCTCGACGGCACCACCAATTTCATCCACGGTTTTCCGCAATATTGCGTCTCCATCGCGCTGCAACAACGCGGTCAGATCACCCAGGCAGTGGTGTACGACCCTACCCGCAACGACTTGTTTACAGCGACCAAAGGCGGCGGCGCCTATCTGAATGACAAACGCATTCGCGTCGGCAAGCGCGACAAAATCGCCG
>DATMOE010000172.1:0-4578 GCA_035568435.1 Herbaspirillum sp.
AGGCGGCGCCGGTTTGGCCGAACGGCCGGGCTTGGATGATGTTGCTTGCTGTGCTTGTTGTGTTTGTTCTGCTTGTTGTAATTGCTGTGTTTGCGGCGGCACTTCCGGGCCGCTTTGCAGCGTCGATGCGTTCGATGCCGCAGCTTGTTGCAAACGCAGCAAACGGTCTGCTGCGTCGGCCGCGGCGCGCACAAGCATGGTCCGGCACGCGTCAACCAGCCGCTCGCAATCCGGCAGCAATTGCTTCGGCAAGGCGGTAGCTTCCGGTGCATCGCACGCTTGTGCGATTTGCTGTTGCAGCCGGTCCAGCGTGGCGGAGATTGCATCGAATTCTGAATCGGCCGCGCTCTCGTCTGCGGCTGCCTGCAATGCGGTTTGTATCTTTTGCAGATACAGACGCGTATCGACCAGCGAACGCTGCAATTGCGCCTGCCGGCTGAGCCGTTGGCTCAACGCATCGCGCACCGCTGCAAATTGCGCAGTCAAAACGTCATCGGCCGCGACTGCCCCGGCAGCAGCGCTCCATGCACGATCCATATCGGCGGCGCGATCCGGCGTGAGCACCGGATCGCGCAGCAAAGCTTCGGCCTGTTCCAGCACCATCTGCATTTGCGCTTGCGCGCGCTGCAGGCGTTGCAAGGTATCCAGGCGCGTCTGCAATAGTTTCGCTACACGCCGGTCGCTATTGCGCACTGCGCGCAGTGCCGCGGTCAATGCTTCGGTGCTTTGCAACCATTGTGCCGCCTGCAAACGGGCGTCGGCAAATTCGCATTGCACAAGGAATGCCAGCGCGCCCGCTTCATCGGCCAACGCTGCGGCTTGTTGCATCGCCTGTTCACGTTCGCGTTGGCGGCTTTGCGCGCGGTCGGCGGCGACTGCAGCGGCGGCTTGCGCATCCTCGGCTTGTTGGGTGGAAATGGTATCGGCTTGACGCCGTTTAAACAGAAAATCGAACATTGGGAAGAATCTAGTGAACCGGCGCAAGGCCAGTATTGGCAAAAGCGCAGCGATGCGCTTGGTACACCTTAAACCTGTCGGTATTCGGCATGCATTTGGTCCAGTCCGCGCAGCATGCTGGCGAACGCTGCCTCGACGTCTTCGGCTTTGCCTTTGACGCCCAGATCGATATGTTGACGGCTCTGCGCGTCGCCGACGTGCGGCAGACTGAAGGTTTTGATGCTCGGATAATCGGCTTCCAGCGTTTCCATTAACGGCGTCAGAATCGATTCTGGCTTACCGAACACCAGCACCGATTTTTCAACCGAGACATCCTTGTGAAATAAATGTGGGTAATAAGTATCGAGCACCCATTCGAACATCGGCCATGCCATCACCGGGAAACCGGGCACAAAATAATGCGCGCCTTGCGCGCCGATGTTAGGCACCGAAAAACCGGGAATCTTGTTGTAGACATTCGGAATAATCGACGCATTCTGTGGGAACTCCCCCATTTTGAGTCGATGCAGATTGTCCGGCGTGGAGAGGTCGGGCGTAAGGCCCGCGCTGCGCGCAGTGTCGGCGATGCGTTCCTGGATTTTGATTTTTGCCTCTGGATGCAATTGCAGCGGCACGCCCAGCGCCCGCGCCGTGCATTGCCGCGTATGGTCATCCGGCGTCGCGCCGATGCCGCCGGTTGAAAAAACAATATCCTCGCTGCGCAATGTGCGTTCCAGCGTCGAGACGATGCGCGCCGGTTGATCGCCCAGATATTCGGCCCATCCTAACTGCAGGCCGCGCGCATGCAGCAATTCAATCATTTTCGGCAGATGCTTGTCGATGCGCCGTCCCGACAAAATTTCGTCGCCGATGATAATAAGCCCGATCGCCATACCATTTTCCTTGCGTTCTTTATATTGAATTGGATTGCAATGACAACCCTTCAAACTCCGCGATTATGCCCTAATTGGATGGTCCGCTTCAGCCGCTGCAACGGTTTCCCCGGCACGGTAGCGGCTGAGCGCCTCCAGACAATAATATTCAAACCACAGGCCGCCGAAGACGAATACCAGCACATAGAGCCAGATCGATAGCGCGGCCAATAACGGAAAGAAAAACCAGGACAAGACACCGCCCAGCCAGAGCAGCGTCGGCGCAGTGCCGGCGATGCCTGTCGCCGTGCCGATCGCCAACAACGGCCAGCGATGCCGGTGCAGTATGGTGCGCCGCTCTTGGCTATCGGCATGTTCGGACAAAGCATCGTAGGCCATGACGCGATACGTCAACCAGCCCCATAACAAAGGATGAATGATGAAATTGAGCGGCGGCACCAGCAACAGCGGCAGCGTGAGCAGCCACACTGCCGAGAACACCAGAAAACACCACAACGAGGTCCATAAGGTGCCCCACCATGAACCGCCGAACTTACGCGTCAAGTGCGCATAGTGGCGGCCCGCGACATGCCTGAGTACCGCTGGCACCGCGATCAGTGCGACAAATACCAGGGCAGTGAGAATCATCAAGGGCAGCAAGGCCCACATTGCAATGAGCGGCACCAGAACGGTCTTGAGCGCCCCCATGCTGAACCAGTTCAGTATTGAACCGGATAGTCCGAACATGTCATTGACAGTGAAATAATGTTGCAGACTGTCGATCAGCGGCTGCAGGCCCAACCACAGCACCAGGCCCCATAAGGCCAGCGACAGAATAAACGGCAGCACTGTCAGCAACAGCATTCGGATATGCAATTGCGACAGCATCGCGCGTCCAAATGACACAATCACTGCCCGCATCAGACTGCCTGCTTTCCGGCCAGCGCCCGCAACATCAATGCCAACAGTAACCGATCAAAACAACGCATCATGGAAGAACTGGGGAGAGAAATGGGCATTTTACATGGCATGAATGCATGCATTGGTTAAAAACAACAAAAGAACTAAGTACAGCAACCGTCGTCTACCGCATTCCATTGCTTGTGGGGAAGCTTATCGGGTACTTTATCGAGAATCACATTAGATGGTGAAAAACTGTAAGAGTTTTGGTTTAAACTGCCTTCCCAGCGGTATTTGCCCCCGAGCACTCGCGTTTGCGCGATGCTCCTCTCCACATTTGAAAGGTTTATTGATGTCCACAATCACGACAGTTTCCGGTTTGCAGTATGACGAGATCAACGTAGGCGATGGCGCTGAAGCCACCGCCGGCAGCCATGTTACGGTGCATTACACCGGCTGGCTGCAAAACGATGACGGCAGCGCCGGCAGCAAATTCGATTCCAGCAAGGATCGCAGCGAACCATTTTCCTTTCCGCTGGGCGCCGGCCATGTGATTAAAGGCTGGGATGAAGGCGTGCAAGGCATGAAAATCGGCGGCATTCGCAAACTGATCATCCCTGCCAATCTGGGCTATGGCGCACGCGGCGCCGGCGGCGTCATCCCGCCGAATGCCACCTTGATCTTCGAAGTGGAATTGCTCGGCGTTTAATCCGCGTTTGCATAATACGACCAGCGGCGGCTTGAGGCCGCCGTTTTGACTAGAGGGGTAAAACATGAGTTTACAAGCCGATTTTGAACAAGCTGTTGCCGATTCGAAAAGCCTGCCGGAACGTCCAGATAACATGACACTGCTGAAAATGTATGCCTTGTACAAGCAAGGCAGCCTGGGCGATGCGCAAGGCGAACGCCCAGGCATGACCGATTTCATCAATCGCGCCAAATGGGATGCCTGGAATGGCTTGAAAGGACAATCGCAGGATAGCGCGATGCAGGCGTATCTGGATTTGTTCAACGATCTGAAGGCGCAATAATAGCGGCCTTTATTCGTTGCAATGCGCGACCGCGATCGCTAACGTACTCGCTCACCACTTCTATAGAAAGTGTCCCAATGATGAAAATTTTTGTCCGCCGCACTGCTGCAAACAGGAAGCCATCCATAGCACTGCCCGCGCTACTCATATCGGCAATGCTGGCGCTGAGCGCCTGCGCCAATACGGCAAGCACAAGCACATCGGCCGCATCGTCGAACGATACCGCGCCGAGCCAACAAGGTCGGATTGCCGAGATTGTCTCCAGCCCACAGCGCAGCGCCGCCGACCGCATCAATGACATCCATCGCAAACCGGCGCAGACGCTGGCCTTCATCGACATCAAGCCAGGCATGGTTGCGCTGGATCTGAGCGCCTCCGGCGGTTATATGACCGAACTGGTATCGCTTGCCGTTGGACCGCATGGCCGGGTATACGCCCAAAATCCACCGCCGCGCGATGCCGGCAGCCCGCCGCAACAGGCTGCCGCACCCGAGGGCCGCTCGGCACCAACCCCGAGCGGTGCGGAACAGCCACCTGCCGGCAAACCAATGACTTCGGCGCAGATACTGGCGGCACGCGCTGCCAATCCGCTGCTGCCCAATATCATTCCTATCGTGCGTAGATTTGAAGATCCGGTGCCACCGGAAATGACTCCCAATAGGCTTGATCTGGTCACATTCATGTTCAATTATCACGACCTCGGTCACTGGGGCGTGGATCGCGCGCAATTGAATAAAGCCGTCTTTACGGCACTTAAACCGGGTGCCATGTATATCATTGCCGACCACGCAGGCCGGCCCGCCACCGGCATCTCGGAATCGGGTACGCTGCACCGCATT
>DATMOE010000173.1:0-7710 GCA_035568435.1 Herbaspirillum sp.
CGCGCCACGCCGATTGCGGAGGCGATGCTGGCGCTGGTGTTGATGGATCACGCATTGCGGCATCGCGCGCAATGCGGCGATGTCAAAGTCGATACGCCGGTCATTCCCGCACATAATTGAACAATGCATGCGCATGCGGCCTAATGTTCGCTAGACCCTTCATATCAAGTGGTTTTTTCGCAACGCGTCGCTTGCGCCCTATGAAGCGACGCAGAGGCGGGCTGCCTCTCCTATGCTTCTATGTCATAATCTAAGACCCATTTCGCCTTATCCCAAACCAATATCAGATCATGCTTAAAACGCTTTACGACAAACTTTGGGAATCGCATGTAGTGCACGCAGAAGAAGACGGCACTGCGATTTTGTATATCGACCGGCATTTATTGCATGAGGTCACTAGCCCGCAAGCGTTCGAAGGTTTGAAGCTGGCAGGGCGCCAGCCTTGGCGCAACGCCGCCAATCTGATGGTCGCCGATCATAATGTGCCGACCACCGATCGCGCCCACGGCATCGCCGACCCGGTTTCGCGTTTGCAAGTCGAAACGCTGGACGCCAACGCCAAGCAATATGGCCTGACTTATTTCAGCATGAACGATCTGCGCCAGGGTATCGTGCACGTGATCGGCCCCGAACAGGGCGCGACCTTGCCGGGCATGACGGTGGTGTGCGGCGATTCGCACACCTCGACGCACGGCGCATTCGGCGCGCTGGCGCACGGCATCGGCACTTCCGAAGTCGAACACGTGCTGGCGACGCAGACCTTGCTGACCAAAAAATCCAAATCCATGCTGGTGCAGATCGACGGCGCACTGCCCAACGGCGTAACCGCCAAGGACATCGTGCTGGCTGTGATCGGACGTATCGGCACCGCCGGCGGCACCGGTTATGCGATCGAGTTTGCCGGTTCGGCCATCCGTTCCTTATCGATGGAAGGCCGCATGACGGTGTGCAATATGGCGATCGAAGCCGGTGCGCGCGCCGGCATGATTGCCGTCGACGATACCACCATCAATTATCTGAAAGGCCGCCCTTATTCGCCGTCGGGTCCGCATTGGGATCGCGCGGTGGCTTATTGGCGTACCCTGCATTCCGATCCGGGCGCCAAATTCGATATGGTGGTCACCATGAATGCGGCTGAAGTCTCGCCGCAGGTGACGTGGGGCACTTCGCCGGAAATGGTGACTTCGATCAACAGCCGCGTGCCGGACCCGGATCTGGAAAAAGATCCGACCAAGCGTGACGGCATGGAAAAGGCATTGGTGTATATGGCGCTCAAGCCGAACACGCTGATGTCGGATATCCGCATCGATAAAGTGTTTATCGGCTCCTGCACCAATTCCCGTATCGAGGATTTGCGTGAAGCGGCGTCGGTGGTGCGCGGAAAATTCCGCGCCTCGAATGTGAAATTGGCGATGGTGGTGCCTGGTTCGGGATTGGTCAAGCAGCAGGCCGAACGTGAAGGCCTGGACAAAATTTTCCGCGATGCCGGTTTTGAATGGCGCGAACCGGGTTGCTCGATGTGTCTGGCCATGAATGCCGACCGTCTGGAACCGGGCGAGCGTTGCGCATCGACATCGAACCGTAATTTTGAAGGCCGTCAAGGCGCTGGCGGCCGCACGCATCTGGTTAGCCCGGCCATGGCCGCTGCGGCTGGTATTGCAGGGCATTTTGTTGATATTCGTAATTTATAACTAATGGAGGACTGCATGAAAAAAGTAATCGCTCTGGTTTTGCTGGCAGCTTTTGGTTTGGTACTGACCGCTTGTAATACTGTTCACGGCTTCGGAGAGGACGTCTCGAAGGTCGGTGAAAAGATGCAGGAAGGCAGCAAGAAATAAGCTGGCTTAGGCTTATTGAGGCAGACATCGACTCGATGCCGTACCGGACGCAGTACTGTCTGACCCGAGCGCCCAGTACGGCGGCAGCATAAAAGAATCGGCAAAATACGTAGATATGAACAAATTTATAGTGCATGAAGGCTTGGTTGCTCCGCTTGATCGCGCCAATGTCGATACGGATGCAATCATTCCGAAGCAATTCCTGAAATCGATCAAGCGCACCGGTTTCGGCCCCAACTTGTTTGACGAATGGCGTTATCTGGACCACGGCGAACCCGGCATGAATAACGACGCGCGGCCGAAAAATCCCGATTTCGTGCTGAATCAGCCGCGTTATCAAGGCGCGTCGATTTTATTGGCGCGCAAGAATTTCGGCTGCGGCTCATCGCGTGAGCATGCTCCCTGGGCGCTCGATCAATTCGGCTTTCGTGCCGTGATCGCGCCGAGCTTCGCCGACATCTTTTTCAATAATTGCTATAAAAACGGCCTGTTGCCGATCGTGTTGCCGGAACAGACGGTCGATCATCTGTTCAATGAAGTGAAAGCCTTTCCGGGCTTCCGTCTGGCGATCGATCTTGAAAAACAGACCGTCAGTACGCTCAACGGCGCTTTCAGCTATTCGTTCGATATCGGCCAGTTCCGCAAATACTGTTTGATCAACGGACTCGATGACATCGCTCTGACCTTGCGCCAGGCCGATAAAATCCGCGAATTCGAAGAGCGTCATCTGACGCAGCAGCCTTGGCTGGCCAACACCATTTAATCTAGTTAAATATATGAAAATTGCAATCCTGCCAGGTGATGGCATCGGTCCGGAAATTATCGATCAGGCGGTGCGCGTCCTGAATGTTTTGGGCGAATCGTTTGAAATGGAATCGGCCCCTGTCGGCGGCGCCGGCTATGCGGCGCACGGCCATCCCTTGCCGGACGCCACGCTGGCCCTGGCCAAAGCAGCCGATGCCATTCTGTTCGGCGCCGTCGGCGACTGGAAATACGACAAGCTGGAACGCTCGTTGCGTCCAGAGCAGGCGATTCTCGGCTTGCGCAAGCATCTTGGCTTGTTCGCCAATCTGCGTCCGGCCATTCTTTATCCTGAACTGGCCGGCGCATCGACGCTCAAGCCTGAAGTGGTTGCCGGCCTCGATATCCTGATTATCCGCGAGCTGACCGGCGACATTTATTTCGGTACGCCACGCGGCGTGCGCACCGCACCGGATGGCGCCTTCAAGGGCGAGCGCGAAGGTTTCGATACGATGCGTTATGCCGAATCCGAAATTCGCCGTATCGCTCATGTCGCTTTCCAGACCGCGCAAAAACGCGATAAACGCCTGACCAGCGTGGACAAGGCCAATGTGCTGGAAACTTTCCAGTTCTGGAAAGACATCGTCACCGAAGTGCACGCCGATTATCCCGATGTCGCGCTGGACCACATGTATGTCGATAACGCCGCGATGCAATTGGTGCGTGCGCCGAAGAAGTTCGATGTCATCGTGACTGGCAATATGTTCGGCGATATTTTGTCGGATGCGGCCGCCATGCTGACCGGTTCGATCGGCATGCTGCCATCGGCCTCGCTGGATGCCAATAACAAAGGCCTGTACGAGCCGTCGCACGGTTCGGCGCCGGACATCGCAGGCAAGGGCATTGCCAATCCATTGGCGACTATTTTGTCGGCGGCGATGATGTTGCGTTATTCGCTGAACAAGCCCGAACAGGCGGATCGGGTGGAAAATGCGGTCAAGAAAGTGCTGGCGCAAGGTTTCCGTACCACCGATATTTACGAAGCCGGCACCACGAAGGTTAGTACCGCCGAGATGGGCGATGCGGTAGTCAAGGCGCTGGCTTGAAAATCAGGCGTCGTATTTTTTCGATAACGAAATTGTAGGAATAAAAATGAAACTGGTCGGCCTGGTTGGATGGCGCGGTATGGTGGGTTCGGTCCTGATGCAACGCATGCAGGAAGAGGGCGATTTCAAGGAGATCGAGCCGGTATTTTTTTCGACTTCGAATGCCGGCGGCAAAGCGCCGTCCTATGCAAAAAACGAAACCGTGCTGAAAGACGGCAACGACATCGAAGCGTTGAAAAAATGCGACATCATTATGACTGCCCAGGGCGGCGACTACACCAGCGAGGTATTTCCAAAGCTGCGCGCGGCCGGCTGGAACGGTTACTGGATTGATGCGGCCTCCACGCTGCGCATGGAAAATGACGCCATCATCGTGCTGGACCCGGTCAATCTGGGCGTGATCAAGGATGCGCTCAAGCGCGGCGTCAAGAATTTCATCGGCGGCAACTGCACCGTTTCCTGCATGATGATGGGTCTGGGTGGCTTGTTCCAGCATGATCTGATTGACTGGATGACATCAATGACTTATCAGGCCGCTTCGGGCGGCGGCGCACAGCACATGCGCGAATTGCTGACGCAGTTCGGCAGCATCAATGCCGAAGTCAAGGCGCTGTTGGACGATCCGGCCTCGGCGATCCTGGAAATCGATCGCAAGGTGTTGGCAAAGCAGCATTCTTTCGATGCGGATGAGACCAGGCATTTCGGCGTGCCGCTGGCCGGCAATCTGATTCCATGGATCGACAAGGACTTGGGTAACGGCATTTCCAAGGAAGAGTGGAAGGCCGGCGCGGAAACCAACAAGATTCTGGGCCGCGGCCCTGCCTTCGGCCCCGGCGCCAAGGCCATCATCCCGATCGACGGCTTGTGCGTGCGCGTCGGCGCTATGCGCTGCCATTCGCAGGCATTGACCATCAAGCTGAAAAAAGACGTGCCGCTCGATGAAATCAACGGCATGTTGGCCGATAGCAATCAATGGGCCAAAGTGGTGCCGAATACACCGGAGGCATCCAAGCGCGACTTGACGCCTGCCGCGGTGACCGGCGGCCTGACGATTCCAGTCGGCCGTTTGCGCAAGATGCAAATGGGCGGCGAGTATTTGTCCGCCTTTACAGTCGGCGATCAATTGCTGTGGGGCGCGGCAGAACCGCTGCGCCGCATGTTGCGTATCGTGCTGCAAGGCTAAACGCCTTTCGGTCGCGGCATTGGCATTGGCAACCCCGTCAGAACGGCAATATTCTGACGGGGTTGCTGCGTTTGGGGCGTTGTCCGCCATTGAGGGCTTTGCGCTTGGCATGCCGTGCTTGCACGTCCTATTCCTTGATGATATGTTGCATCACTTTCTGCCGTGATTCCGGCGCTTTGCCTCTCTATATAATTCGAACATGCATCTAATTACATCTACGCAAACGCCGCATTCATCGCTGCATTCGTCGCCGCATTCGTCGTTATCTCGATTGAAACAGATTAGGACTGCCGTCATCCTGACCTGTTTGTTGTCAGCCTTATTGCCAGCCGGCGCCGATGCCGCCACGCTCGGCAAGCTGACGGTATTGTCGGCAATAGGGCAGCCGCTGAATGCCGAAGTCGCGCTGCAGTCGGTCAATCCGCAGGAAAAGCAATCGTTGGCGGTCAAACTGGCGCCGCAGCAGGCTTTCAGTCAGGCGAACGTGGAGTTCAATCCGGCGCTGAACGCATTGCGGTTTGCGATTGAAACGCGTGGTACGGCGCAGGTGGTGCATATCACTTCGGTTGATGGGTTTAACGAGCCGTTCGTCGATGCGTTGCTGGAATTAAGCGGCCCGAATACGCCGCGTGTTGTGCGGGAATATAGTTTTTTGCTGGATCCACCGAGCAGTTCGAAGGAAAACGCTGCACAGATAACCCCGACAGCCAACGCCAACGCCAACAACGCAGCCCCAAAAACCACACCATCTCAAGCCGAGCCCAAGGCCGACGCCAAAGTAGCGCCCAAAGCAGCGCCTAAAGCGACATCCGCTAAAGTAGTCTCTAAAACCGCCGCAACATCTGCCGCCAAAGTCGCAAAGACGAAGGCTGCGCCGGCCCCGTCCGACTATAAGGTCAAGCAAGGCGATACCCTATCCGAAATCGCCAATCGCATGCGTCCGGCCGGTGTCTCGCTGGACCAGATGCTGGTGGCGATGTATCGCGCCAATCCCGATGCCTTTACCGGCGAAAACATGAGCCGCATGCGCGCCGGCAAAGTTCTTTCAGTGCCGGATGCGGCCATTGCCAGTGCACTGGCGCGTCCAGAGGCAACCAGCATTGTGGTTGCGCAGGCGCAGGATTTTAGTGCTTATCGCAATCAACTGGCCGGACATGTCGCCAGCGGCGCGGCCAAAAAGACCGGCGCTGCGGCGCAGACTGCCGGAGGCAAGATTACGGCGAAGGTCGAGGAACGTTCGACGCCCGCAGGCGTTGCCAAGGATAAATTGCAATTATCGAAGGGTGGTGTCGGCAACGGCATGACTAGCGAAGATAAGATTGCAGCGGATAAAGCCGCCAGCGATGACGCGTCCCGCATCAAGGATCTGGAAAAAAATGTCGGTGATTTGCAGAAATTGCTGGAAATCAAGAATCAGAATCTGGCTGAGTTGAGCGGCCAAAAGGCCGGCGCGCCGTCCATTGCTCCGGCTTCTGCGTCTGATGCAGCGCCAGCACCAATGCCGAAACCGGTATTGGCGCCGCCGGTACCTAAGCCTGACTTCTTCGAAGGCTGGCGCGACAATCCAATGCTGTTGCCGGGCGGCGGTTTGCTGGCGGTAATATTGCTGGCCTGGGCCGCTTATCGGACCCGTCGCAAACCGGCTGGGGGAGCGTTCGATGCCGGTATAAGCCCGGATGCGGATGCGCCGTCGCCTGCCGCGCCAGTGATACACAAAGAACTGACGATAGACGTTCCTACGGCTGCGGCTGCTGTACCTGCAGTACCTGAATCCGCAGTCATGATCGAACCGCGGGTCACCATGCCGCCGACGGTTGTGGAAGAAGCGGCGATTGCCGCGCCGCTGGTGGCCGATCCGATTTTTGCCAGCGATGAAACCGCTGCGCTGGCCGCGGCGCAGAAAGAAGCCGCCGAACAGCAAGCAAAACGCGATGCGGAAGAAGCGCTGAAAATCGATTTGAGCCGTCTGGCGGAGCCTGCAGTGCCGGCCGCAACGCCAGCGCCGCTTGATATGAGCAAACTGGATTTCGATCTCGAGCTGGACCAGGAGTCGCCGGCGGCAAGCGATGCAGTTGCATCGCCAGCGATCGATCTGGCAGCCGGATTGGCGGCGCAATCTGCCGCGAAGCCCGCCGCAGCACCGCTTGAACCGCGGCCTGAAGTCAAAGCAGCGCCGATCCCCGCAGCACCGGCAGGATTGCCGCCGGCGATTGAAGAGCTCAATCTGGATTTGAGCGATCCGGTAGAGGCGTCGCTTGAAACCGAGGCAGGCGCCGCACCGGTGGAAGAAGGGGATGAGGACGAAACCTCGTCGTTCGCCAAGGAAATCAACACCAAACTCGATCTGGCGGCGGCCTATCAAGAGATCGGCGATAAAGACGGCGCTCGTGAACTGCTCGATGAAGTACTCAACGCGGGTAACCGGCGTCAAATCGCAAAAGCGCAGGAAATGCTGGGGCAATTGGTGTAACTGGTTTCGCAACAAACCGCCAAACGGCAATTCGTTTTGCTTATTTCTGATACGGGCGCAATATTCATGCGCCCGTTTATTTTTTCCGGCTAATGGCAAGAGAGTAATTGCATGACACAAGCGGCAAGCAAGCGCATCGTGCTTGGTATTCAATACGATGGCGGCCCCTGGCAAGGCTGGCAGACGCAGCGCCACGGCCAGACTGTGCAGGATGCGCTGGAAGCGGCGTTGCTGCGTTTTGCGCTGGTGCCGCTGGAGGTGGTTTGCGCCGGCCGTACCGATTCCGGTGTGCATGCGCTTGAGCAGGTGGTGCATTTCGATACCAGCGTCTCGCGCGATGCTGCGTCATGGGTGCGCGGCGTCAACGCCTTT
>DATMOE010000174.1:0-2480 GCA_035568435.1 Herbaspirillum sp.
CGCGCCATACGCCGCTGCGCAGCACTGTCGTGTTCGGCGGCATGGATATGGCGCCGCAGACCGCCGCCTTGCGCGCCGGTGTGGAAATTGTGATTGCAACGCCGGGCCGTTTGCTGGATCACGTACAACAGAAAACGTTGAATTTGTCGCAGACCGAAATCCTGGTGATGGATGAGGCCGATCGGATGCTGGATATGGGCTTCTTGCCTGATTTGCAGCGGATCATTAATTTACTGCCGAAGAAACGTCAGAATCTGATGTTTTCGGCGACGTTCTCGACCGAAATCAGACGTCTCGCGGCCAGTTTTCAAAACGATCCGATCACCATTGAAGTCGCGCGCAGCAATGCCACCGCCGACAATGTCAGCCAGACGATTTATAAAGTCGATGACGGCAGCAAGGCGGAAGCGATTTCTTACATCATTCGCGAGCGCGCCTTGAAGCAGGTGATTGTATTTTCCAATACCAAGATCGGCGCGTCCAAACTGGCGCGTCATCTGGAAAACGAAGGCGTCAAGGCCTCGGCCATTCATGGGGATAAGTCGCAGAACGAGCGGATGGCGGCTCTGGAAGCGTTCAAACAAGGCGAAATCGAAGTGTTGGTGGCTACCGATGTTGCCGCACGCGGTTTGGATATCGCGGAATTACCTTGTGTGATTAATTTCGATTTGCCGTATAACGCGGAAGATTATGTGCATCGCATCGGCCGTACCGGCCGTGCCGGCGCATCCGGCGATGCGATTTCGCTGTTTTCGGATAAGGATGAGCGTTTGCTGGTCGATATCGAAAAGATGATCAAGCATAAGTTCGTTCGCAGCGAATTGACCGGGTTTGTCGCCCGGCCGGCGCGCATGGGCGGCAATGGTAATGGCAGCGAGCGCGAACGTGCGCCGCGCCGTAGCGAAGGCGAATCGCGTGCACCGCGTGGTCCGGCGGCATCCGTGGCGCCCGGGCGTAGCGCGCATGCAGCGCCGGCACGTCGTGAAAAAGTGGATCCATGGTTTCTGAAGCCGTATGAGCCGGCCGTTTCAAGCCAGATCGAAACGGCGCCTGTCGCCAGTACATCGATTAAGCCGGGCAAGCAAAAGATGGCGGCTTTATTGGGCGGCATGCCGAAGCGAGATGCTTGATTGACGCGTTAGTGTTAGCGCATTGAGATAAAAAATAACGGGCGGCAAGCTAATTGCCGCCCGTTATTTTTTTGGTCTGCGGTAATGTGCGCAAACGCTGTTTCCAGGCGGCGATGGCTTGCGGCCAGAATGCATCGACCGAGTTTGTTGTTGCCGATATGCCGCTCTCCAGGCCCAGAAAATTTGCGCAGCTGATTAATGCGGGTAGCGGGTTGTGCAGATCGAGTGGCGCGGCGCCGTTCTGCTTCGATAATTTTTCACCGTCGGCGCCGGTTAGTAATGGCACGTGCATGTAAGCAGGGGTTGGTACGCCGAGTAGTCGTTGTAGATAAATCTGGCGCGCGGTTGAATCGATCAGGTCGGCGCCGCGCACGATGTGGGTGACGCCTTGCGCGGCATCGTCGGCCACGACTGCCAGTTGATAGGCCCAGAAGCCGTCTGCCCGTTTTAGTACGAAGTCGCCGGCTTCTGTTGCCAGGTCTTGCGTTAGCGGGCCGAGCCAGCGGTCGTCGAAATGGATTAGGCGTTGCGGGTCGTCGGCGTCGGGGACTCTGATTCGCAGGGTGCGGCCGATTTTTCCGTTCGCTATACCGTTGCGGCAGGTGCCGGGGTAGATGGCTGCGCCGTCGGCCGCCATCGGCTGGCCTGTGCGGGTGATTGAGTCCAGGATTTCTTTGCGGGTGCAGGCGCAGTTGTAGATATGTGCCGTCAGGCGGTCGCACGCCGATTGGTATAGGGGTTTGCGTTCGCTTTGGGTGACGATGTTTTGGTCCCATTGCATGCCCATGCGTAGTAATGCTTGTTTAATTGCAGGGACGGCGTCGGGGATTGTGCGGGTTTCGTCGATGTCTTCTATGCGTAGCAGCCAGGCGCCGTTGTGGAGTTTGGCGTCGAGGTAGCTGGCCATTGCGGCTACCAGGGATCCGGCGTGCAGGGGGCCGGAGGGGGAGGGGGCGAAGCGGCCTATGTAGGGGGTCTCGATCATGTTGGGTTGAATTCTGTCGTTGTCTGTATTTTTGCGCAACTTCATTCTCCGTTCGTCCTGAGTAGCGAAGCGTATCGAAGGATCACCTTTGGCTGTTGAGTTTAAAGGAAGTTTTTGGGGGTGTTTGTCCGGTCGCCACTCCGTGCGAACAAGCCGGGGGCGGCCCGGCAGCCGCTCACTTTTCTTGCTCCGCCAAGAAAAGTAAGCAAAAGAAGGCGGCCGCTAAGCCGTTGCCCCCTGCGGGGGTGCCCGTTTAGAGGTGATGAAAACGGGAAAAAAATAAACTCGCTGCGCTCAAACAGTATTTTTTTCTGATCCGTTTTCATCACCTCTAAACGGCAACGACTTCTTATGCGGAATTCAAG
>DATMOE010000175.1:0-10234 GCA_035568435.1 Herbaspirillum sp.
GGTATCCTGAAATTCGTCGAGCAAAATATGTTTGTAGCGCGCATCCAGGCGGCTTTGCAGATACGCGGCGCTTTCGCTATCGGTCAAAAGCCGATAGGCCTGCCATTCCAGATCCGCGAAATCGACCACCCGCTGCGCCGCTTTCAAGGCTTGATAAATATCCAGATAAGCACTGCCCGCAGTAAACAACGCCTGATTCATTGCCAACATCAGCGGTTCCGCACTGCGCCGCAGAATGCGCTGCAGACGCTCGGCCAATGCGTCGAACTCGCCGTCGAACGCTGGCAACGCTTCCGAAATATCGGTGCCGTAATGTTGTTCCAGGGCCTTCTTGAGACCCGCATTGGTAGCCTTGCCGTTGGCGCGCGGCTTTCCCTTATCGTCGAAAAACTGGGTTGCCAGCGCCATGAAATTTTCAATATCGGCGCCGGCGGTCAACGCGCTTTCGATGGCGACGGCACGCTTTTGATTAGTCGCCGTTCCCTGTCCCAGCAGCCGCGCCAGCACGCCGATTCTCGCCATCAGATCGGCGTCATCCCACAAACCCAGCCGGGCATCCCGTTGACCATCGATCCCGGTCAATTCGCGCAGCATCGCCATGGCGTCGCCGGATTGCAAAGTGGCCCACCATTCGGCGCGTTTATCGATGAACGCTTCCAGCAGTTTTGCGGCGTTACTGTCGCCAACGATGTCGTATAAAGTCAGCAGCGCTTGCCTGACCTCGCCCTGCCCGCTTTCACTGGCTGCTTGCATGAACTGACGATAGGCATCGGCCATCAACTCGCCGGTTTTTTCGGTCAGCGCATAGCCGTGCGGCACACCGGAGGCCAGCGGCGCAATCTGCAACAAGCGTGCGAACCAGCTATGGAAAGTATCGATGG
Organism: Herbaspirillum sp.; assembly: GCA_035568435.1. GTDB lineage: Bacteria > Pseudomonadota > Gammaproteobacteria > Burkholderiales > Burkholderiaceae_D > Herbaspirillum. The sequence goes on from DATMOE010000175.1 coordinate 882, forward strand.
ATAAACGCTGCTCGCCGCCCAATATCTGACGATACAAACCACGCGCGGCCGGAATCGCCTGCGGTAAATCGGCGGCAGGCACACCGCGTTCGCGCAGCAAGGCAGCGACCTGCGCCTCCGAACCCAGCGCCAACTCTTCCAGCAAACTCATCAAGCGCTCGCGCATTTCCTGCGCCGCCTTGCGCGTAAACGTAATGGCCAGCAATTCCGACGCCTGCGCGCCGGCCAGCAACAAACGCAACATGCGCGCCACCAGCAACCAGGTTTTACCGCTGCCGGCGCACGCCTCAACCACCACCGAACGATACGGATCGCAAGCGGCATTGGTGAATGCCTGCGCTGCCACCGGGCGGCTGTCGATTTCATAAGCGATCGGTGCGCCCATTGCCTGCTCTGCGACGCTCATAACCACGCTCCCTTACGGCACAAGCCGCGCACATCGCAGTACTGGCAAACCGATTCGACACCATTAGCTGGCAACTGCGCGCCCTGCGCCACCGCCCGCATTTGCGCTGTCATCTGCGTCTGCAAGGTACGTTGCAGTGCGGTGTAATCGGGCACATCTTTCGGCGTCTCTACCGCGCCGGTTTTATCGGCCTCCAGCGTGACGTACTGCGCGTCATCGACCGGCAGCGCCGACAACAAACCGTAAAACGCCAATTGATGATCTTCGCCGTCGCGCAATTTTTTACGCAATGCATCGCGGCTGCCGGTCTTGTAATCCAGCACCAGACGCTGGCCATCCGCATGTTGGTCGATGCGATCGATGCGGCCGTGCAAGGTTATTTCGCCATCGGCCCAGGCCAGCGGCTTTTCAAAGGACTGTTCGCCGAACACAAATTGCCAGCCCTCGGCTTCGTGCGCATTGGCCCAATCCAGATACGGCGCCATCACCTTTTGCCAGCGCATGTAATACCCCAGCGCGGACGGATGCGTTTTCAATTCTTCCGCGAAGACTCGCTCCGATAGCGTGCGCAATAAAGCAGCACGGTCGTCGAGCGCAATCGGCGTCGGCGCATCGCGCAATGCACCGTGATAATCGGTGAGAATCCGGTGCAGCCAATCGCCATAATCGCGTTTTTCCGGCATGTCGCTGAATTCATCGAGCACGTTCAATCCCAACATGCGCTTGGCAAAAAATTGATACGGGCACGCCACAAAACTGTTGTAGCCGCTGGCCGATAATTTCTGCGGCAGCAATGCGCCGGCCGCCGGCGCCGGCATCGCTGCGACCAGCGGCCGCACACTGCGCAGCGGCAATGCCGCGCGATGCAAAGGCAGCGGCGGCTGTCCGGCCAGCGCCAGCGTCAACTGCAGTCGTTCGATCCACGGGCTGAGCGGGCTCGGTTCGCCATCCTGATGCGTTTGCCAGCACAGCACTACCTGCGCATGGCTCAACAATAATTCCGCCAGATCGCGCAATTGCTGCTGCTGGCGCGAGGCGCGGGTCGCCAATCCCAGTTCATGCCTGAGCGCGTTGGAAAAAAACAAGGTTTCCTGCGCCTGCGACGGTAAATGATCGGCATCGGCGCCCACCACCAATACCGCATCGAAACGGCGCAAACGCGCACCGTTGAGCGGCAGCATCACCACGCGACGATCGCGGATCGGCGGCATGAAGGTCACCGCATCCATTTGCAAACCGACGAAAGCGCGCCATTCGGGAAAGGAAAACGATGCGCCCAACGCGGCCGCGCCGTGCTCGATGTCTTGCAGCATTTGCAGCAATAACTGGCCGGCGGCATCCCCGCTTAACGCTTGCTGCACGCCCAGCGCCTCCAGCATGCCCAGCGTCAGCGCGCTCCATTGCGGCAAGGATTTATTGCGTCCGCCCAATTGCTGCGTCTGATCCGCCAGGCGCCGCACCAGTTGCTGCGCTTCGGGATAACGCTGCAAGGCATTGCCCACCGCATGCCAGCCGCCCAGCACATTGGCGCGCCGCCACGCGAGTTCGATCGTCATTAAATGATCGGCTTTGTCTGCCGCATCGGCAAAGACATAAGGGGACTTCAGTAAATCCAGCAAAACCTTGGTATCGCCATTCGAAGTAATCGCATCGAAACAAGCCGCCAGCGCCGACGCAGCGCGCGTGGTCGATAATTTCCAGCCGGTCTCATCGGCGATATAAATAGCGGCCCGTTCCAGCAAAGCGCGCATCCGGCGCGCCACCATCCGATCCTGCGCGACGATGGCGATACGGCGCTTGCCGGCCTGCAGCCAATCGACGATGGTTTGCGCGCCCTGCACCGCGATGTCTTCCAGACTGTCGGCCTGGCAGATCGCCAAACCGGGCGGCGCAGTAATGGCTGTAATAATGGGCGCACTAATATTGGCCGATTCGGTCGATCCAGTCGAAGCAGGCGCCGGCTGATCTGCCGCCGGCTCGCCCAACTCATGCCATGCCGCCGCGTACAAGGGCGGCACATTGCGCCAATCCAGGGTCACCGGCAGCACCGGACAACGCGCGCCATATCTGCGCAGAAAGTCCGCCTCGGCCGGCGTCGTCTGCGCCGGCGCAAACCAGATCAACGGCGCCGTCGCGTTTGCCGCCAACTGCAGCATTTGTGAGAAATGCTGTGCGAATGCGTCGCTGGCATCGAGTTGGCTGCGCCAGATCGACCAGACTAATTGCGCTTCGTCCGATAACAAAGTCCGCGCCGCGGGCGGCAATTGCGCCAGCGCGGCGTCCCAGCGCGCTTCGGCGCCCTCCGGCGCCTGCTGCATCGCCGGCAGCAGCGCCTGGGTCAATTCATCGGACAATGTCAGCAAAGTCTGCGCCAGCGGCAGCAAATCGGCATTGCGGCGCGCCCCGAACATTTTTTTCAGCCAACCGTGCTGCCGCAATTCTGCATACAAGCGCATCAGCCGTTCGCTTTCATGGGCCGGTGCCGTTGCGCCCGGCGCTTGCAGCGCCAGCCAGTTATCCAGTGTGCAGATCGCCGGCGCGATGTAAGCAGCCCCGGCCAGCGCCTCGCTCAAGGCCTGCTGCAAATACTGTGCGTGGGCAAACGCCGGCACCACAATCCGTAATGCCGAGAAATCGCGCGTTGCAGGCTCGATCAGGCGCAAGTCTTCACAGCGGCGGATCAAAATTCCGACGGTTTCCGGCCAAAACGATGCGGATGGGGAAATCGATAATGCAGGATGCAGCATGCAGGCTCGTCAGTCGGAAAATAGGTGTAAATAATAAAAAACAATAGAAAAGCGCACATCGGCATAAAACAGAGCCGAAATACCCGCCCAGCCGAATGAATCTGCCCATATTTTATGCGAGGCGGCGGCCAAGCAAGCGGCAAATCGCACAGCGTTTAAAAATGAGTTATGATTTGCCAAATCTCAAGCCGACAGGCCGAGGAAAGCCTGAAAAGAGCACGGATACAATCTTGATACAATCATCACCAAAATAATTCTTGAATTCGCGTCCTGTGTCTCCAATTGCTTACTGTACTTCAGCTTAACCTTTCGGCTTAATTTTTCGGCTTAGACCCATTTTTTTCGAGCTACCAGACCAACCCTGACTAACCCCTGATTCACTGAACCATTCCCTCAGTGCTAGGAAACCATAATGAGCGAACATATCAAACATATTACCGATGCATCTTTCGACGCAGATGTCCTGAAATCGGCTCAACCCGTACTGGTCGATTTCTGGGCCGAATGGTGCGGTCCCTGTAAGGCGATCGCGCCGATCCTGGAAGAAGTCGGCAAGGAATATTCGGGCAAATTGCAGATCGCCAAGATCGATGTCGATGCAAATCAGGCGATTCCCGCCAAATTCGGCATTCGCGGCATTCCAACCCTGATTCTGTTCAAAAACGGCGAAATGGTTGCGCAAAAAGTCGGTTCATTAGCAAAAGGTCAATTAACCGCTTTCATCGACGGCAATCTTTAAGGTAATATCTGCGGTGATACGCTCGTATCACCGCATTTTTTATTCGGTTCACTTTTCGAATACCACCAACCGATCCACACCACGTTCTTCCCTCCCCCACCATTTATCTCCCATCCCGGGATACTCAATAAAAAACTATGCATTTATCTGAACTAAAGGCGTTACACGTCTCTGCCCTGCTAGAAATGGCAATCGGCCTCGACATCGATAACGCAGCGCGCTTGCGCAAACAAGAGCTGATGTTCGCGATCCTGAAAAAGCGCGCGAAATCCGGCGAACAAATTTTTGGCGATGGCGCCCTGGAAGTGTTGCCCGACGGCTTCGGTTTCCTGCGCTCGCCCGACGCCAGTTACATGGCGTCCACCGACGACATCTATATCTCGCCTTCTCAAATCCGCCGCTTCAATCTGCACACCGGCGATTCGATCGAGGGCGAAGTACGCACCCCCAAAGACGGCGAACGCTATTTCGCCCTGGTGAAAGTCGACAAGGTCAACGGCGAACCGCCGGAAGCCTCGAAACACCGTATTCTGTTTGAAAATCTGACGCCGCTGCATCCGAACAAGCCGCTGCCGCTTGAGCGCGACATGCGTGGCGAAGAAAACATTACCGGCCGCGTCATCGATCTGATCGCGCCGATCGGCAAAGGCCAGCGCGGCCTGCTGGTGGCCTCGCCGAAATCGGGTAAATCGGTGATGCTGCAGCACATTGCGCACGCCATCACCACCAATCACCCCGAAGCGGTCATGATCGTCCTGCTGATCGACGAACGGCCGGAAGAAGTGACCGAAATGCAACGCTCGGTACGCGGCGAAGTCGTCGCATCGACCTTCGACGAACCGGCCACGCGCCACGTGCAAGTCGCCGAAATGGTGCTGGAAAAAGCCAAACGGCTGGTCGAAATGAAAAAAGATGTGGTGATTCTGCTCGATTCGATCACCCGTCTGGCGCGCGCCTACAACACCGTCATCCCGGCCTCCGGCAAGGTGCTCACCGGCGGTGTCGACGCGAATGCGCTGCAACGTCCAAAACGCTTCTTCGGCGCCGCCCGCAATATCGAAGAAGGCGGTTCGCTGACCATTATCGCCACTGCGCTGATCGAAACCGGCAGCCGCATGGATGATGTGATCTATGAAGAATTCAAGGGCACCGGCAACATGGAAGTCCATCTGGAGCGCCGCCTGGCCGAAAAACGGGTCTATCCGGCGATCAATTTGAACAAATCAGGCACCCGCCGCGAAGAACTGCTGATCAAACCGGATCAACTGCAAAAAATCTGGGTATTGCGAAAATTGCTCTACAGCATGGATGAAATCGAAGCGATGGAATTCATTCTGGATAAGATGAAGGCGACAAAAAACAACGCAGAATTCTTCGATATGATGAAGCGCGGCAATTAACGAAAAAACCGGTTTTGAACCGTTTGTGGTATCTAACCGGGTTGTTTTGGCTGTTTTTGGCTTTTTTCTGATAAACTGCGCGGCTACCGTTTTACTGTTCCACCACTGGCAAGTGATCGACAATCGGGTCAAGAAGCAGCAGCGACCGACGAAGTGACGATTGGCTACCTACACTTTTAAAGGCAATATCATGAAACAAGGCATTCATCCCGATTACGTCGAAGTATTGTTCCACGACGTATCGAACGACTTCAAATTCATCACTCGCTCGACCATCAAAACGCGCGAAACCATGGAATTCGAAGGTAAAACCTACCCGCTCGTGAAGATCGAAGTTTCTTCCGAATCGCATCCTTTCTATACCGGCAAACATAAAATCGTCGATACAGCAGGCCGCGTCGACAAATTCCGCAAGAAATTCGGTGCAGTCGGTTCCAAGACCCAAGTCGCAGAATAAAATCGCAACTTTGTATCCAAAGGCAGCTACGGCTGCCTTTTTTATTAATGCAGCCGGATTTTGTGTGCATATCCTTTAAGTTTTACCTGTTGTGGTGATCCTTCGATACGCTTCGCTACTCAGGACGAACGGGAGTTTTGTGAAATTTTAGAGAAAAACCGTTCGTCCTGAGTAGGGCAAAGCCCGTATCGAAGGATCACCACAACAGGTAAAACTTAAAGATTTAAAAAGTGCTGCACAATACCGCCTGACCAAACAATACCCATAACCTGATGAAGCCAGTCCGTCTTCCCGCCTCCGCAACCAAAGCACTGCCCCGTTGGGCTTTGCTGGCGCTGGGCTTGCTGTACATCCTGCCCGGCCTGATCGGGCGCGACCCCTGGAAAAACACCGACGCCACCAGCTTCGGCATCATGTGGACCATGGCGCACGGCACCCTGCATGACTGGTTCGCCCCGAATGTGGTCGGTCTGATGCTGCCCACGGAAAGCCCGCTGACTTACTGGCTGGGCGCAATATCGATCAAATTGTTCGGCGGTGCGCTGGGCGATGCGCTGGCTTCCCAGGTATCGACGGTCGGCTTTTTCCTGATCGGCTCAATGTCGATCTGGTACACCACTTATTTATTGGGCCGCCGCCCGGAAGCCCAGCCGCTGCAACTGGCCTTCGGCGGCCAGCCCGAACCACGCGACTTCGGCCGCACGCTGGCCGACGGCGCCTTCCTGATCTATCTCGGCTTCCTGGGCCTGCTGGTGCATAGCCATGAATCCGGCCCCAGAACCCTGCAAATCGCCCTGCTTTCCTATGCAATGTACCTCGCGACCCGCCTGTTCGGCGCCGCGCAATTGCGGCTGCGCCATGCCGCCACGCTGGGCCTTGTGATGGGGGCGCTGGTGCTCACGCGTGGCTGGTTGCTGCCGCTGGCGATCTGGCTCGGCCTGATCGTTCTGGCCGCTGTGCGCGAGCGCCGCATCATCGCATGGCTATGCGGCATTGCATTGCCGATCGCGCTGCTGATCGCCGGCACTTGGTTCTTCGCCACCAAGCTTTTTGTCGCGGGCGGCCCGGCCCAGCTCGATACCTGGATGAGCTGGAATTTCTTTCAAATCAACTGGCCGTCACTGGCTTCACTCGGTTACTCCTTTAAAAACGGCGTCTGGTTTGCCTGGCCGGCATGGCCTTTCGCCATCTGGGCCGTCTACGCATGGCGCGAACAACGCGCGGCCTTGCATATCGGTCTGCCGGTCGCCTTTTTCCTGCCCCTGGTCATTCTGACGCTGATGAATGTACACACCGATGACGGCATACTGCTGCCGCTGCTGCCGCCGTTGGCAATTCTGGCCGCGTTCGGTTTGCCGACCATGAAACGCGGCGCCATCAACGCCGTCGACTGGTTCTCCGTGATGACGCTGACCACCTGCGCCGCCTTCATCTGGGTCGGCTGGATCGCTAAAGAAACCGGGTGGCCGGCGCAAATCGCCAAAAATGCCTACAAGCTGGCGCCCGGCTTCCAGCCCGGCTTCAGCCGCATCGCCTTTGTCATCGCCTTGCTCGCTTCGCTGTCCTGGATCGTGCTGGTGCACTGGCGCATTTCACGCCGTCCTTCGGTACTATGGCGCGCGGTCGTGTTGTCGTCCGGCGGGGTTATTTTGTGCTGGCTGCTGTTGATGACCTTATGGCTGCCATGGATCAATTACGGCAAGAGCTATGCCGGTGTGGCGCAACAAATCGAGGCCCATCTACCGCCTGTCAAACAATGCGTCGACAGTAATGTCGGCCCTGCGCAACGTGCGTCATTCGCCTATTTCGGTCACGTCAAATTCGCCGAAAGGGAAGGCATGCGTTGCGACTTCCTGCTGCTGCAGGACAGCATCGCCGACGACGATACGCAAAGGCAGCAATTGCAGCAGTATCCCGGACGCTGGCACATGTTGTGGGAAGGACGCCGCCCATCGGATCGCGATGAACGCTTCCGTTTATACCGGCGCAGCAATTAGCGTCCATCAATTAGCGTAGATAAATGGCATCAAACAGTGCATCCGGCGTGACCGCGGATACCGCCGCCGGCACCACATCGCACATCGCGCGTCTGGCATGGCCGATTCTGATAGGCCAGCTCGCCATCACCGCCAACGGCGTGATCGACACCGTCATGACCTCGCGTTTTTCTACGCTGGATCTGGCGGCGATGGCGCTCGGCGTCTCGGTCTATGTCAGCATTTCGGTCGGCTTGTCTGGCGTCCTGCAAGCATTGCTGCCCATCGTCGGGCAGTTGTACGGCGCGCGCAAGCTGGAGGCCATCGGCGCCGAAGTCAAACAAGGGATCTGGCTGGCCATTTTCCTGAGCATCGTCGGCTGCATTGCACTCTTTTTCTCGCCGCTGTTCCTGGAAATGGCGCATGCCTCTCCCGAACTGATGGACAAGGCCACGCTGTATTTGCGCATCCAGGCGCTGGCGTTGCCGGCGACGCTGGGCTTTCGCGTCTACGCCTCGCTCAACATCGCCATCGGCCGGCCCAAAATGGTGATGCTGATCCAAGTCCTGGCGCTGTGCGGCAAATTACCGTTGAACGCGCTGTTCATTTTCGGCGGCTTCGGTGTGCACGCATTCGGCGGCCCCGGATGCGCCATCGCGACCACAATCCTTTCCTGGCTGATGTTGCTGAGCGGTATAGCGATCATGCGCGGGCTGCCGTTTTACCGGCAATTGAATTTATTTGAAAACGGCTTCCCGCCGCCGCACTGGAAAGCGCAACGCAATCTGCTCAAGCTCGGGCTGCCGATCGGGCTGAGTTACTTTATTGAAGTCACCGCGTTTACCTGCATGGCGGTGTTTATCGCCCGTCTGGGCGCCACTGCCGTAGCCAGCCATCAAATCACGGCCAACGTCGGCGTGGTCTTGTATATGTTGCCGCAATCCATCGCCAACGCCACCGGCACGTTGGTGGCGCAAGCCATCGGCGCGCGCCGGATGGATGCTGCGCGCAGCACCGCCTACGCCGGCATTCGTCTGGCGGCGATCTCGGCGTGCTTAATCGGCATCGCGGTCTGGTTCAGCCGCGCCTGGATCATCCGCGCCTATACGCCGGACCCGGTGACAATCGCCGCGGCGATGCCGCTGTTCCTGTTCATTGCGTTTTATCAGCTAGGCGACTCGCTGCAAGTAACCACCGGCTATGTGCTGCGCGCCTACAAAGTCACACTCATACCAACTGTGATGTATGCGCTGTCGCTATGGGGGATCGGGATCAGTACCGGTTATTTGCTGGGACTGGACCCATTCGGGATTGCACCGGCGGCGTTGCACGGCGCGGCCGGATTCTGGTTCGGCAACAGCATCAGCCTGGGTTTACTGGCAATCGGCTTGTCGCTGTATCTGCGGGTGGTGCAACGCCGAGCCACCGACACTGCGTAATCATCCGTCGAGCGCCCGCAAAGCCCGCGCCACCGTCGCGCAATGACGCACCTGATCGGCAATCGGCGCCGGCACCGCAATCTCATTTCGCAACACCGCTTCTATCCACGATGCAGTACTGATCGCATCGTTCTGTGCGGGCAAGTCCGGCAATGCGTCGACCGCCGCCTGCTTTTCCACCAGTTGCGT
>DATMOE010000176.1:0-2973 GCA_035568435.1 Herbaspirillum sp.
GCTGCTGCATCATCTGGAAGCGACCCGCACCCCGGCGCAGGTTGCACAGGCACAGGCCGATGATAAGAACGAAACCATGTTCATCTACAAGACCGTGCTGGGCGACAAATTCACGCCAGAAAACCTGCCTGTCACGGCCGCCTTTGCCGCGCGCTTGAAAGGCGACGAACCGATTAACGGCAATGTCGCGAAAGAACTGTTCCATCGTGTACGTCCATACAATCTGGATAAAACGCTGAGCCCGGTCTGCAAAACCAAGACCAAGGACGACTCCTATCCTAGCGGCCACACCATCGCGGGCTATCTCGGCGCTCTGGCGCTGATCGAAATGGTGCCTGAAAAACGCGACGCCATTCTTGCCCGCGCCGCCGAGTATGGAAACAACCGCTTGATCTGCGGCGTGCACTTTCCAAGCGACGTCGAAGCCAGCAAGATGGTCGCTTATTCGACGCATGCCGTGATGTTTAACAACCCGCAATATCAAAAGGAACTGGCTGCCGCCAGGACCGAATTGCGTCAAGCGCTGGGCTTGCCGCCGCTGTAAGTTACGACGGGCGGCAGATCATCCTCTGCCGCTCTTTAATCATCAAATTAGTTATCAATTATTCTCACAGCAAAGCTGAAAATATGATCGCTCATCAACCGACCGGTATTTCCGACGTGCGCCAGGATCAGCAAACGTCCAAGGCTGCGCCGAAAACCGCGACCGTCAATACGCGCTCACGCCGCACCGCTATTTTGCAATGGCTGCGCAAGATGCATGGCTGGATCGGGCTATGGGGCGCTGGACTCTTTCTCTTGTTCGGCGCGACCGGCATCCTGCTCAATCATCGCGCCGTCATGCAGATACCGGGCACGCAGGTCACCACCTCCACGGTGCAATTGCCGTTGCCGAAACCGATTCCCGCCGACGCTCACGCAATGGCCGATTGGCTGCAGCACGAATTGGCGTTGAATGGTGCTGCTGTGATGCACGTACACAGCGACCCGTCGGCGCCGGTCGCATGGGGCGACAAAGCAGTCAAGCAACCGGCGCGCTGGTCTGCAACGTTCACTTCGCCACAGGCGAACGTCAAGATGGAATATTGGGTCGGCAATAATTTTGTCAGCGTAGAGCGTAACGAGAACAACCTGCTCGGAACATTGAGAAGCCTGCACAAAGGCACCGGCGTCGGCATCGGCTGGATCCTGTTGATCGATACGCTTGCGATCGGTCTCATTTTGTTGCCGCTCACCGGCGTCGCATTGTGGGCCATGGTGAACCGCCGCCGCATGATCGGCACTGTCATCGCGGTAGCATCGATCGCAGCGGCTATTCTGTTTGCGATGCAAACAATATAACGGGCTAGGGACCGCGTCATTAAAACGCGGTGATTTAAGTCATCTGAAAACGCTGGCGCGCCACGGTTTCGTCCGGCATCGCTTGTCCGTTCAGTTCCAGGATGGAGCGTTCTATCGTGCGTGTGAGCGCATCTAGCGCGAGATTATTCGGCTCGGTGCCGAACGGTTCGGCAATTTCACTCGCGATCGCCTCCAATGCAATCAGGGTATAGGCAACAAAGACCGAAATCAGCGGCGTTATGATGCCAATCGTGTCTACCAGGCCGAAGGGCAGCAAAATGCAGTAGGCATACACCGTCCTATGCAATAACACACCGTAGACAAACGGAATCGGCGTGTTTGTGATCCGTTCGCAAGCGCCAACCACGGCTGACAATTCGTTGAGCTGCTGATTGCACAGCCACAAGGTGTGATCGGAAATCGCCTGCTGCCGTTGCAAATCCCCCAAAGACGCGTGCAATTTATTGATTAACGCCACCGGCTTGTAATGCTTGCTTTGGATCTCGGCCAGCTCTTCAGGCGGTAGATAGCGCGCCAGATCGGCGCTGGCATCGGTCTTGCGCAGTTGATGCTTTAAGGCGTAAATCATCGCGATCATGCGCCCGACAAACACCTTGCGCTGAAAGCCGACGTCGTCTTGCGGCAGGTAGCACATTACTTGGCTGGTCAGCGAGCGCGTCGCCACCAGGAGATGGCCCCACGCATTGCGCGCCTCCAGATAACGGTCGTAACTGGCGGTGTTTCTAAACGCCAGGAAAATGGCAAGGCTGACGCCCATCAGAGTGAAGGGCGCCGTGTTCAACAGCATTTTTCCACCGAAAATGCGGCCGCTCGTCGCCAACGCCAATAAGCTGAGCATCAACATGAATAACAGTTGCGGAATAATGGATTGCAATACCGAGCCGTTCCATACGAACAGCATGCGCAACCAATTGACTTTCGGCCTGACGATCATTCTTGTTAGTGATTCTGGAGCACGACTTTGCCCCGGAACACGTGATATTGGAACAAGTTGTATCCCACCATCACAGGCAACACCATGCCGATCCCGATCAGCATGAAAGTCAGCGTCGTGTTATCGGAAGCGGCTTCGGCGATCGTCAATTTTCCGGGCACCAGATCGGGGAAAAAACTGATGGCCAGGCCGGTGAATGAAGCAAGAAAGAGCAGGACGGCGGCGCGGAACGGGCCGCGCACACTGTTGACGCGCACCGCGAATAAAATGTAAATGAACGACAAGGCAGCCACAGCCGACAGTATCAGCAAGACAGGAAACACACCCGGCTGCGCCCAACGGCCATGCCCGATCGAACTAAAGATCATGGTGCCGGCCGACAGCACAGCAGCCGAGCTCACCGTGGTCAGCACCGTGATCACGGTATGGCGGCGCGCCGCCTGCTCCAGCCGGCCGCTGGTTTTCTTGATCAGATAAGTCGCACCCAGCAGCGCATAACCGGAGACGACGCCGAGCGCCGTGACCGCTGTGAAGAGCGTATTGAGCGTACCCGGTGCGAAGCCGGTAATGATCTTGCCCAACACCACGCCCTGCGACAAGGCGGCCAGCAAGCTACCCACGCCGAAGACCACATCCCAGATGCGTTGCTTGCCGGCGGCATGCCGGAATTCGATGGA
>DATMOE010000177.1:0-2772 GCA_035568435.1 Herbaspirillum sp.
GCGACATAGGCCAGAAAAGCGGCGGCCTGGGTTGGCTGCTTCGAGCCGGAAGTAATGGCGATCGGGTAGGTGACAGGTGTTTGAAGCGCAACGTGAACCGCTATTTTGACCTTGCCGGGCATGATGGCGGCATCGGTCGCAAACACAAAGCCGGCTTCCACTTCACCGCGGGAGACATAATCCAGCGCCTGACGCACGTTCTGGGCTGGCACGCCCTTGGCTGCTACCGTGTCCCACAGACCTGTGGCTTGCAGCGCCGATTGTGTATAGCGGCCGACAGGCACTGAAGCCGGGTTGCCGTAAGCCACGCGCTTGATTGCGGGCTTGGCCAGATCCTTGATCGAGGTGATATTGAGCTTGCTGTCGGTGGGCACGATCATTACGATCTGATTCGCCGCGAAATCACGGCGCGTGGCAGCATCGATGACCTTTTCCGCTACCGCTTTATCCATTGCCGTCTGATCGGCCGAAGCAAATACGTCCGCCGGCGCGCCATTGACGATTTGCTGCATCAGAACATCCGAAGCGGCGAAATTGAGCACGATTTTAGTGCCAGGGTTTTTGGCTTCATAAGCTTGCGCGACGTTTTTGAATGCATCGGTCAGGCTGGATGCGGCAGAAACGACGAGATCGGCCGCAGCAGCCGGAATGGAGAATGCGCTCAGGCAAAGAAGACTTGCAGCGGCAGTTGAAACGAATTTGCGGCGGATCGAATACATAGGAAATTCCGTGGTTGATTGGCTGCGCAATATATTACGCGATACAGCGCAGCGTCAACGGCGGATTCAAATTTGCTAGAGGGAGTATGGTTGCGCACGGGAAGCCCGTTGCTGCCGATGCTTTTCACGTTCTGGCCGTAATTGCTGCATCAGTTCCTTGATATACGTCCTGGCGTGACCTCGCGTAATCACCTGACGAAATCGCTCGTGGGCCTTGTCGGGTCCGACCAAGTGGATATGGGCTTTTCTAAGGATATGAAGAAAGGCCATCAAGCTCGTGCCGTCGGGCACCGTTTCATCGTCGCGCGGATCGGTGGCAGATATTGGCGTCATTGTCCTATCCTTTGCGGGCAGTCGTTGCGGCAGCTTGCTTTTACCAGGGTAAGCAGATCCTTTGCATGCCGATCCCGGTCCGTCAGAGGCTGGAGGCCGAATAGGCGTTCAATGGTCGCAGGGATTGAACTATGGTCGTACACGGTATGGTCAACCTGACCCTGGGCTACCCACGGCGACACCACAATCGCCGGAACACGTACCCCGTAGACATCGAACCCGAAGCCATGCGTGTTTAGTTTCGGGTCCGCGCCATCATTCGGTGGGATCGCCGCACCGGGCGCGACAGAGTCGTAGAAGCCGCCATGCTCGTCGTAGAGAATGACGAGCAAACTTTTGTTCCACAGGGGCGAATTGCGAATGGCGTTATAGACCCGTGCGGCAAGCTGGTCGCCGCCGGCAATGCTATCCATGGGATGCTGCGAGCTTCCGCCTTCGTAGGTGTCGCGAACTATGTCGCCGTAGCTTGGCTCGATAAACGTGTAAGGGGTGGTGTACCCATTCCCAAGATCGGCTTCAAATTCCGACAAGGTGTCGATGTCGAAAAAACTGATCCCGTTGAGGGACGCGACCTGCGGTATACGTCCAATATCAGGGCCGGATTCGTCTCGATAGAGGCGGTAGTTGCCTTTGCCGAGCCGATCAAATATCGACCCATTGGGGTAAGCGAAGCCGTCTACGGCCTCCCATTCGTCCATTTCCGCAGAAGTCGGCGAATGATCGAGTCCCGCGGAAGAAGCACCATGCAGAAAATACCTGTTCGGCCAAGTCGGCCCGGGTAGAGAAGCGTGCCAACCATCGCACAATACGAATTCCTTTGCGAGCTGGTAGAGCGCTGGCGCCTGCGTCGGGGTATTGATGCCGAACATAATTTTTCCGACATCGGCCGGCTGAGGCGGCGCGCCTTCCGATGTCGTCGTTGCGTAGTTGGAAACAAAGCCTGTGTTGTTGATCGCCGGGTACGGCTGGTTGCGTTGGAACTGTGCACCGGAACCGCATAGCTGTTCGACCACGTCCTGAAATTCATGTCCCGGATCGGTGGGCATCTGATCAGGCGCTTCGCCACCGAATGGGTAAATTTTTCCAGCGTAGGTGTTGGTGTTTGCTGGCGTTGCCGCGACGATTCCAGGCAGCCCCGACAACGCAAACATGTGGTCGAATGATCGATTCTCCAGCATCAGAACGAACACATGCCGGATGTTCGGCAGTTTAGACACTAATGCCGTTGTTCCGTCTTCATCCATGAAGCGCCCCCTTGTCTTTATTTACTCGCCACTTTCGCTAAACCACTACCGACCGCCGCCCCAACGGCCGCTTCAGGGATTGCGCCAGCACCACTCCCAGCAAGGTAACGCCGCCGCCGATCACATGATAAGCATGCAGGGTTTCGCCTAAAAAAAGCACCGCGATCAGGACCGTAAATACCGGCAGCAGATTCATCAGTGCAGTGGTGCGGCCCGGCCCCAATTTGCTGATGCCGAACATCCACAAAAAAGGCGCGATCACCGAGGCCGGAATGCCGGCATACAACACCAGCGGCAAACCAGCCATCGTCAGCGGCGGGGCGGACTGACTGAGGTAGTAAACGAACAGCACCGGTATGACGCTCCAGATTTGAACCACCAGCGAGTGCCAATTGACGAGCGGGATCGCCCAGCGTTTAAGCAGCACGCTGTAACTGGCATACGCCAGGCTGGCAATGAGCATCAAGCAATCGCCG
>DATMOE010000178.1:0-2199 GCA_035568435.1 Herbaspirillum sp.
ATCCCGACCTTGGCAGATGTGGAGCGCGGCACGGGTAAGGCGGTGGCCGCTAAAACCGGTTGCGATAATAGTAGTGATGTTGCTGCTTGTTTGCGCGGGAAAACGGTTTCTGAAATCGTCAGCGCGGTGCCTGCACCGCCGTTCAACGTATTTTCGCGTGTGTATGGACCGAACATGGACGGTCATGTATTTGTCGACCAGCCATTGGCGTTGATTAAACAGCATAAGTATCCGGCCGTGCCCATCATCATCGGCAACACAGCGGGCGAAACCATGCATTTCATCGACGCGGTTGGTCCCGTTACGGATGCAGCCAGCTTTGCCGGTGCGGTGAAGAAGGTATTCGGTGCAGGGCCAGCCGACCGCATCGTCGCGCAATATCCGCTTGATCAATATGCGTCGCCACGCGCGGCCTTTGTGCAGCTCACCACGGATGGGGAATTTACCTGCCAGTCAAGACGTGTTGCGCGTACCTTTGCCAGCGTTCAAAGCGAACCGGTATTCCGCTATGTCTTCAATCACACACTTGAAAACGATCCAGAACAAAAGGCGCTAGGCCCTACGCATACCGCAGAACATCCGTATTTTTTCAGTTGGAAGGGCACTTATAAACCAACGCCTACCGATCTGGACATTCAGAAGCACATGATCAGCTACTGGAGCCGTATGGCTAAAACCGGCAATCCGAATGGCGGCAACGATCCGTTCTGGCCGAATGCTTCAGCACTGAATGCCGCTTATCTGGAAATTGGTACGGACACGCAAAGCAAATCCGGTGAGGGTGAAGCGCATTGCGATTTTTGGGATACGGTTCAATTGCCTTGGCCGCATCTTTGATGTTGGTAACTAATTAGTCGTTCGTTGTTTCGTTTGAAAATGGCATAGATAAAAAGCCCGCTTGAATTTTTCAAGCGGGCTTTTTATTTTGGCGGAAGCGGTGAGAAGAGTGATTGCCACTTTTTGGAAAATCCATCAAACAATAGATAAACCCAGTTGCGGTTTGCCTTCATTAAACACATCCATCGCCTGCGATATCCGGCCAGCATGATCGCGCATGCTTTCCGCCGTGGCTGTGGCCTGCTCGACCAGCGCGGCGTTCTGCTGCGTGATCTCATCCATCCTGGAGATCGCGTGATTGACTTGCTCGATACCATCGTTCTGTTGCCGGCTGGCGGTCGTAATTTCGTTCATGATCTCCGCGACCTGCTTGACCGAGGTCACTATCAAGTCCATGGTCTGGCCCGCTTCATCCACCAGCTTGCTGCCCATATCGACTTTTTCGACTGAGGTGTCGATCAGCATCTTGATTTCCTTTGCGGCACTGGCGCTGCGCTGCGCGAGATTACGCACTTCCGTTGCGACAACCGCAAAACCGCGTCCCTGCTCGCCCGCCCGCGCCGCTTCCACTGCCGCATTCAACGCAAGGATATTGGTTTGAAAGGCGATCCCATCGATGACGCCGATAATATCGACGATCTTGCGCGAGCTTTCTTTAATCGAACCCATCGTGCCAACCACCTGCGCCACCACCTCGCCGCCTTTGGCGGCAACCGACGATGCGGATAGTACCTGTTGATTCGCCTGCATGGCGTTGCCGGCATTCTGTTGAACGGCGGAGGTGAGTTTTTCCATCGAACTGGCGGTCGCTTCCAGGCTTGCCGCTTGCGATTCGGTGCGAGTCGACAGATTGGTGTTGCCCTCAGCGATTTCCCGCGAAGCGCCAGCGATAGCGTGTATGCCGGCACGGACGTTCTCGACTGTTGTGCGCATGGTGTCGAGCGTATCCTGCAAAGCCAAGCCGTTTTGAAATGCTCTCAGCGTTTCTTTGCGCATCAGTACCGCCAGATAAGATAATACGGCGGCCTCGACGACGACATACGCGGCATGCGTGAAAACAATGCCCCAACCCGGCTGGACGAAACAGATGGGGCCGTAACCCATGTGCTGCAGATAATTGAAACTCAGATGATGCACCGCCGCCACGGCCGCCGCAGCGATGATGACACGCCAGTCCTGATAGTAAAGAAGCACCGCCAGTAAAACAAAAATACCGAAATGCAGTTCGCTCGCGCCCTCCGCCTGATGAATATGAAGCGCGCAAAAAACCATCAGCGCCACCGCCACCGAAAGCCGGGTCATCAGGGCTCCCGGCCTCATGAAAATCAAAACCGTGGGTAATAGCGCCGTCGGCAAACCGAC
>DATMOE010000179.1:0-17832 GCA_035568435.1 Herbaspirillum sp.
AAATCACATCATGAAAATCTTGATTAGTAACGATGACGGTTACCTGGCGTCCGGCCTGATTGCGCTGGCCGATGCGTTGTCGTCGTGCGCCGAGATTACTGTCGTTGCGCCTGACAGTAATCGTTCCGGCAGTTCCAATTCCCTGACGCTGGAGCGGCCGTTGACGGTCGGCCAGACTGCGGGGGGCGTCTATTTTGTCAACGGCACGCCTTCGGATTGCGTGCATATTGCGTTGACCGGCCTGCTGTCGTTCAAGCCCGATTTGATCGTGTCCGGCATTAATCAGGGCCAGAACATGGGTGACGATACCTTGTATTCGGGCACGGTGGCAGCCGCCACCGAAGGCTATTTATTCGGCATTCCGGCGATTGCATTTTCGCAAGTCGAACGCGGTTGGATCGAACTCGATGCCGCCGCCAAAATCGCCAAGGAGATCGTGATGCGGCAATTCGATCAATTGCCGCGTCCTTATCTGTTGAACGTCAATATTCCGAATCGCCCCTACGATCAATTGGGCCGGCCCGTGGCGACCCGGCTCGGCAAGCGTCATGCGTCGGAACCGGTGCACAGGCTGACCGATCCGTTCGGCAAGGATATGTACTGGATCGGCGCGGTGGGCAAGATACTGGACGCCAGCGAGGGCACGGATTTCCACGCGACCGCGCAGGGCCTGATCTCGATTACGCCGTTGCAGATCGATTTGACGCATGCCAAACAGTTGCAGTCGTTGCGCGAGGCGCTGGCATGACCGAAAAGAACAAACGTTTTCCGCTTTCGCTGGACTCACTGGCGCAAAAAAATCCCGGGAAAACGCCCACTAGGGCCGTTGCTAAAACTGCCACGCCGCAAACAGCGACCCGCAATGCTGCGTCCAGCGCAGTCTCGAATTCGTCGCGTCATGCCACTGTTGCGACGCCGCAGCGGGCGAGGTCCGATTCACATACATCGCACACATCATCGACAACCAAAGCCGGTGGCTCATCCATGGTCTCGGATGCGGTGCGTAAGGCGATGGTGGCACGGGTGGCGCAACTAGGCGTGCGGGACAACAAAGTGCTGGCTGCGCTGGAGGCGGTGCCGCGCCATCTGTTCCTGGAGCCGGCGATGGCCAGTCAGGCATATATCGATGCATCGCTGCCGATCGGTTACCACCAAACCATCTCCCAACCGTATATCGTCGCCCGCATGATTGAAGTGATGCGCGACAACCATGCCGGCGGCGAACTCAAGCGCGTGCTGGAAATCGGCACCGGCTGCGGTTATCAGGCTGCTGTGCTTTCGGTATTGGCCGGTGAAGTTTATTCGATCGAACGCATCAAACCTTTGCACGAACTGGCCAAACGCAATTTGCGGCCGATGCGTATTCCCAATATTCGTTTGCATTACGGAGATGGTATGCTTGGCCTGCCGCAAGTGGCCCCCTTTGATGGCATCATCCTGGCTGCGGCCGGCATGGAAGTGCCGCAAGCTTTATTGGATCAATTGGCAATAGGGGGGCGTCTGATTGCGCCGGTTGGCGGCGAGCATCAAGATCAAGTGCTGCTACTGATCGAGCGCATCGGCAAATTCGAATGGAGTAGCGTCACGCTGGAGGGTGTTCGTTTCGTGCCTTTGCGGCCGGGCGTGGCGTGACAGTATTGAACCGTATGTTTATCGGCCGTAATTGGCGCCGATGAACTGTCAATCAACTAAGTAGAGTAGTCAATGCTATCGTTGCAGAAAACTGAAATCGTAATGAGTATGAAACTCCCACGCTGGATCCCGGCTGTTATCGTGAGCGCCTTGCTGGCGGCATGTTCTTCAACCTCTCTGACGCCGGCGCCGGTTGTCTCCCGTACTTCACAATCGACTGAGGCTGCTGCACCCGCTGCATCTGCTGTTGCGCCGGCGGCGGAAGGCCGGGGTTATTATCGCGTCAAAAAGGGTGACACCTTATTCCGCATTGCGGTTGAAACCGGGCAAAGCTACAAAGACATTATCGCGTGGAATAATCTGACTAATCCGAACGATATCAAAGTCGACCAATTGCTGCGCGTATTGCCGCCGGATGCAAGCGGTGGTGTACAGGTCGGCAGTGTCGGCAGCAGCGGCTCAGCCGTTGAAGTCAGACAGTTGGGAACACCGGCGTCTACTGTTGCGGGCACACCGGCCGCGGATGGCAATCTGAACAAAATCGGCCCGCGTGGCGACAAGCGTCCTTATTCCGATGCTGCATTGGCTGAACTCGAAAAGCCGGATACTGCGGCGGATACTGCGCCAGGCGCGGCAACAAACGCTACGCCGTCTGCTGTTACACCGACACAGCCCGGGGCGAAAACCGATGCTTCGTCTGCACCTGCTGCTGCGGCAGCGGGCGAGGAAGCGGCCATGGTCTGGATGTGGCCTGCCGAAGGTAAAGTGGTTGGTAACTTTGCGACTAAAAAAGGCATCGATATTGCGGGCAAGAGCGGTGAGGCCGTTATGGCTGCAGGTGCAGGCAAAGTGATGTATGCCGGCGCCGGCATCCGCGGTTACGGCAACCTGGTGATCGTCAAGCATAACAATAATTTGCTATCTGCCTATGCGCATAACAAAACCATTCTGGTGAAAGAAGGCCAGGAGGTCACCAAGGGACAGAAAATTGCCGAAATGGGCAATTCCGATAGCGATACGGTGATGCTGCATTTCGAAATACGCCAGCAAGGCAAGCCGGTCGATCCTGCCAAATACCTTCCTTCAAGATGATCCATCTACGCCGCATTCAGTAATGCGGCGTATTATTTTTACGGCTGCATTGCGGCCGCAGCTCCTTACTGGTCATTGTTATTTTCGCTGTCACTTATGCAAGATATTATTCTCGATATTGAATCGCTGGACATGGAAGGGCGGGGCATCGGCCACCTGCACAACGAGGACGGCACGCCCGGCAAGGTGATTTTTGTCGAGGGCGCGTTGGCCGGCGAACGCGTCAGTTTCAGCACTTATCGCAAGAAACCGAAATGGGAAGCCGCCAACATGACCGCGCTGCATCGGGAATCGAGTATGCGGGTCAAGCCTGAATGTGCTTATTTCGGACTTTGCGGCGGCTGCGCGATGCAGCATCTGGAGCCGTCGGCCCAGGTTGCTGCGAAACAGCGCGTACTGGAAGATAGCTTGTGGCATATCGGTAAGCTCAAGGCGGAGAATATACTACGCCCAGTCTACGGGCCGACCTGGGGCTATCGGTATCGGGCGCGCATCTCGGTGCGCAATGTGCCGAAAAAAGGTGGCGTGCTGGTTGGCTTTCACGAACGCAGATCCTCGTTCATTACCGATATGACGTCGTGCCGGATTTTGCCGGCGCATGTCTCCGCGTTGCTGGTGCCGTTGCGCCATCTGATCGCCTCGATGGATGCGATGGATGCCCTGCCTCAAATTGAATTGGCGATTGGGGAGGGCGAGGGCGATAAGCAAGTGACGGTGCTGGTGTTGCGCCACATGACGCCATTAATTGCGGAAGACGAATCGAAACTGCGTGCGTTTGCCGATTTGCACGATGTGCAATGGTGGTTGCAGCCGGAGGGGCCGGATAGTGCCTATCCGTTTTATCCGGCACAGTCGGATTTACATTACACATTGCCTGAATTCGACGTGCGGATGCCGTTCAAGCCGACCGATTTCACGCAAGTGAACCATCAGATCAATCGGGTGCTGGTATCGCGCGCGTTGCGCTTGCTCGATATTGCGCCCGGCGAGCGGGTGGCGGATCTGTTCTGCGGATTAGGCAATTTCACGCTGCCGATCGCAACCCGGGCAGCCAGTGTGGTTGGGATCGAAGGCAGCACGGCGCTGACCGGGCGCGCCACCGATAATGCGGCAGCGAACGGTCTGAGCGACAAGGTGGAATTTTATTGCCGGAACTTGTTCGAGGCGACTGCGCAGGATTTTGTTGCGCTCGGTAAATTCGATCGGATGCTGATCGATCCGCCGCGAGATGGCGCCCAGGCGGTCTGTCAGGCGATGATCGATCTCGGCACATTGGCGCCGCAATTGAAGCCCAGGCGTATTGTCTATGTCTCGTGCAGCCCGGGTACGCTGGCGCGCGATGCCGGCATGTTGACCCAAGAGGGCGGTTATGCGTTAAAACACGCGGGTGTCGTCAATATGTTCCCGCATACGGCGCATGTTGAATCGATTGCGGTGTTCGATTTGATCGCTTAGCGTCTGCTTTTTACCTTTTATCGCTTTCAGTTTTCAACTTTCAGACGTAAAAAAGCCGACCCCTTAGGTCGGCTTTTTGATTTTGATTTCCTTTAGCGTCGGTCGCCGCCCAGAATTCCAAGAATCGCCAGCAGATTCACGAAGATATTGTAGACATCGAGATAAATTCGGAGTGTTGCCGAAATGTAATTCGTTTCGCCGCCGTTGATGACTTGTTGCACGTCATACAACAAATATGCGGAGAAAATGCCGATAGCGACCACCGAAATGGTGAGTTGCAGAGCCGGCAATTGCAGGAACACATTGGCCAGGGCCGCCACCACAATCACCAGTAAGCCGGCAAACAGCCATTTGCTCATACCCGAAAAATCCCGCTTGGACACGGTAGCGACTGTTGCCATGACGCCGAATACTGCGGCAGTGCCGCCAAATGCGGTCATGATTAGCTGGGTGCCGTTGGCAAAGTGGAGCACCTGCTCTAGCAGGCGCGACAGCATCAGGCCCATGAAGAAGGTGAATCCCAGCAGCGCAACCACGCCCCATCCAGAATTCTTGGTTTTTTCAATGACATAGAAAAAACCGAAAGCGATTGCCATGAATATGATGAATCCCATGAACGGGCTGCCGGCGAACAGGCTGAGGTGCATTTGAACGCCCATCCATGCGCCGAAGATTGTCGGGACCATCGACAAGGCCAGTAGCCAATAGGTATTGCGCAGCACGCGGTGGCCGGCGAGGGCGCCAGTATTGCTGGAGCGCAAGGTGTCTTGCAGATTTCGATTTAGCGCCATGATTATGGTTCTCCTCTTACATGGTGAATAAGCTTACGCAGAATACCACGTTGCGTGTCCGGCGTGCATTTTGCCCCTCTGCAACAGCATTCCAGGGGCGGGTCAACTTGGTGCAGTATTCAGAATGTTTCATGTTAAAATCACGGGTTGATTACATTATCAATTTACAATTTTAGGGCCTGTTAAAATTCGTTGAATTTAGTGGTGTCTAATCTGATTAATAGGTATTTGACTCGGTATTTAACCCGATATTTAACCCGGCATCCAGCTCGGCCCTAACCCTTTCATTTTATTGGAGTTTTTACAGATGGCAATTGAACGCACACTGTCGATTATCAAGCCGGACGCAGTCGCAAAAAATGTAATTGGGCAAATTTACAGCCGTTTCGAAAATGCTGGCCTGAAGATCGTTGCTGCTCGCATGCAACAGCTGTCGCGCGCTGAAGCCGAAGGTTTCTATGCTGTTCATCGCGAACGCCCTTTCTTCAAGGATCTGGTCGATTTCATGATCTCCGGTCCTGTGATCGTGCAAGTACTGGAAGGTGAAAACGCCGTCCTGAAGCATCGCGATCTGATGGGTGCAACCGATCCGAAAAAAGCGGAAGCCGGCACCATTCGTGCAGACTTCGCCGATTCGATCGATGCCAATGCAGTGCATGGTTCGGATTCCGCCGACAATGCCCAAGTTGAAATGGCTTATTTTTTCCCAGCTTCAAATATTCACTCACGTTGATAAAATGCGCCTGCTCTATGCCTCGCCCGATCGGGCGGCGCAGGCGGCGCGACCAAAGACTGGCGCTATGACTGTTCTCACCAATCTGCTGGATCTGGATCCTGCGCAACTTGTCGCTTATTGCGGCGAGTTGGGTGAGAAGCCATTTCGCGCCAAGCAGTTGCAGCGTTGGATTCATCAATTCGGCGCAGCGGATTTCGATGCGATGACCGATCTGGCCAAATCGTTGCGCGAAAAACTGGCAGGCCGTGCGATTGTGCTGGCGCCTGATGTCATCAGTGACCACACCTCCGCCGACGGCACCCGCAAATGGTTGCTCGATGTCGGGCAGGGCAACGCAATAGAAACCGTATTTATTCCCGAAGAAAACCGCGGCACCTTGTGTATTTCGACGCAAGCGGGTTGCGCGGTAAATTGCCGGTTTTGCTCCACCGGCAAGCAGGGCTTCAATCGTAATTTGACGGTTGGCGAGATTATCGGCCAACTGTGGATGGCTGAATTTGAATTGCGCAAGACCAAAGGTATCGAGGCAGGGCCCAAAGGTGAGCGTCAGATCACCAATGTCGTGATGATGGGCATGGGCGAGCCGCTGCTTAATTTCGTGCCTACCGTGACTGCGTTGAAACTGATGCTCGATGACAATGCCTATGGCTTGTCGAGGCGCCGGGTAACACTGTCGACCAGCGGCGTGGTGCCGATGATCGATAAACTCTCACAAGAATGTCCCGTGGCGCTGGCAGTGTCGCTGCATGCATCGAACGATGCTTTGCGCGACAGCTTGATCCCCTTGAACAAAAAACACCCTTTGCGCGAATTGATGGCGGCTTGCAAGCGTTATCTCGCGTTCGCGCCACGCGATTTCGTGACGTTCGAATATTGCATGCTCGATGGCGTCAACGATAGCGACGCGCATGCGCGTGAACTGATCGAGCTGGTGCGCAATGGCCCCGATGCGGTGCCATGCAAATTCAATCTGATCCCCTTCAATCCTTTTCCCGAATCGGGTTTGACCCGCTCCAAAAATCCCCGCATCAAAGCATTTGCGCAGATTTTGATGGACGCCGGCATTGTCACGACCATCCGTAAAACGCGCGGCGACGATATCGATGCCGCATGCGGTCAACTGGCCGGCGAAGTGCAGGATAGGACGCGGGTTCAGGAACGCATGCAAAAGATGACTGAATACCAACAAAAATTCGGGAAGAATTTCGGTCGTCTGGTGGAGATATCGGAGTGAGTTGGCGCTTGCAGCGATGGATTGCGGCGTTGATTTCCGTTTTGCTGGTGGCGGCATGCGCGAATTCAAGCGCGGGTTTGGAGCGCAATTCAGGCCCAGGCCAGAGCAGCGCCGCAACAGACCAGCAGCGTGCCGATGCGCATTTGCAACTGGCGCTTGCGTATTATCAGCAAAGTCAGTGGCAGGTCGCGCTCGATGAAGCAGCGCTGGCGCTGCAGATCGTGCCGGAGCAGCCTGATGCGCTGAGTATGCAGGGTTTGATTTACATGGCGTCTGGACGGCAGGCACTGGCCGGCGCGCAATTTCTGCAAGCCTTGCGGATTGCGCCTGATCAACCCGATTATTTGAATAATTATGCATGGTACCTGTGCCAGACCGGTCATGCACAGGCATCATTACGCTGGTTTGAACGGGCCGCTGGACAGCCCGATTACCAGACGCCGGAAAAGGCCCTGAACAACGCCGGTACATGCAGTCTGACGACAGGCGAGCGAGAGGTGGCAAAGAATTATTTCGTGCGCGCGGCTGCAGTGCAACCGGCTAACGTGCGCAGCAATACCGAATTGGCAAAGCTGTATTTTAACGACGGTGATTATCCGCGCGCCCGTTTCCATGCGGAACGTGCGATGGCGGTCGCGAAGCCCGGCGTAGAGGCATTATGGTTGGCGATTAAAGTGGCGCGTAAGTCGGAGCAGCCGTCGACAGAGACAAAATTGCTAGCGCAATTGCGTAGTTTCTACCCGGACTCAGCCGAATACGCAGCTTATCAACGTGGAGTATTTGATGAGTGATCAGCAGCACATACCGGGGACGCCGTCATCCAATGACGCGCTGGGTTCGCAGACCGAAGCAATGCAGGCGCCCACGCCGATCCCATTGCCGGGCGCCGTGCTGGCGGCAGCGCGGCAGGCCAGGGGCTGGTCGGTCGAATATGTGGCGAGCCATCTGAAGCTGGCGACGCGTCAGATTCATGCGCTTGAAGAAGATCGCTACGGTGCATTGCCCAGTCCGGTCGTCATTCGCGGCTTTATTCGTATTTACGCCAAAATGCTGGGAATCGATTCGACCGCATTGGTCGCGGCGCTGCCTGTCGATACGGCGCCGCCGGATGCACAGATCAGGCCGTCCCGCACACTTTCCACGCCGTTTTCCGAATCCAGTCTGCCATTGCGCGGGCAGCATGAGTTGCCGATTGCGCAGTTGGCGTGGTTGGCGTTCGGCGTGCTGGTGATCGCAGGTTTATTCGCCGCCATGAAATACGGCAATTGGAGCGACGTTAGAAATTCACGGCTGTTACAGCGTTTGCACATAAGCGGCTCTGCTGCATCGACACCGAGCGTTGCTACTGCTGCGCCGAACGTCGATAACCCTGATCCGGCCGCCGCGCCAGCGGTCGTTGCGGACAGCGAAAATGCCGTATCGTCTGATGCCGTTTCGACCGTGCCGGCGGCAACGACTGCTCCTGCTGTTCCTGCATCTGTTACGGCTAAGGCAGCACCGGCCACCGCTGACCTTCCCGCGCCCATGCCTGCGCCTACGGTGCCTGCCATATCTCCTGCTCCCGCTCCTGCTGTTGCTGCAACGCCAGCAACGCCCGTGGCTCTGGCTAATCCTTTACAATTGACGATCACTCAGGATTCCTGGGTTGAAATTCGCCGCGCCGATAAGTCCATCGTGGTTTCACGCACGATGAAAGGCGGTACCGCCGAATCTTTCGATATCAACGGGCCGATGTCGATGACGGTCGGCAATGCCGCCGGCGTGACCGCCACGCTGAGAGGCAAGCCACTGGCGCTGGCATCGACCACCGGCAATAATGTTGCCCGCTTGGATTTGAAGTAGACACAAAATGACTCTTTCGCACACATCCGCGCACGCACCTACGTCCTTACCTATTGCGTCTGGCCCATCGGTACGCCGCATGGCCCGCCGTGCTGTCATCCGTTACGGCGGCAATGAGATCGTCATGGGCGGCGGTGCGCCGATCGTCGTGCAATCGATGACCAATACCGATACTGCAGATGTCATCGGTACCGCAATTCAAGTCAAGGATCTGGCGCGCGCCGGTTCCGAGCTGGTGCGTATTACGGTGAACAATCCAGAAGCGGCGGCGGCGGTGCCGGCGATTCGCGAGCAGTTGGACCGGATGGGGGTCGACGTGCCGCTGGTCGGCGATTTTCATTACAACGGCCATACCCTGCTCAACGATTATCCAGATTGCGCGCGCGCATTGTCCAAATACCGTATCAATCCGGGCAATGTCGGGCAGGGCGCCAAACGCGATACGCAGTTCGCGCAGATGATCGAGGCCGCGTGCAAATACGATAAGCCGGTGCGCATCGGCGTGAACTGGGGCAGTCTGGACCAGACGTTGCTGGCGCGGATCATGGATCAGAACGCGCAACGGGCGCAGCCGTGGCCGGCCCAAAACGTCATGTATGAAGCGCTGATCACATCGGCGATTGAAAACGCACAGCGCGCTGAAGAATTGGGACTCGCGGGCGATCGCATTATCTTGTCCTGTAAAGTTTCCGGCGTGCAGGATTTGATCGCGGTATACCGCGAGCTGGCCCGCCGTTGCGATTATCCCTTGCACCTCGGCCTGACCGAAGCAGGCATGGGCAGCAAAGGGATTGTGGCGTCAAGCGCTGCCATGGGCGTATTGCTGCAGGAAGGCATCGGCGACACGATCCGCATTTCGCTCACGCCGGAGCCCGGTGGCGACCGTACCCGTGAAGTGATCGTCGGCCAGGAAATGTTGCAAACCATGGGCCTGCGTAAATTTACGCCGATGGTTATCGCTTGTCCGGGATGCGGTCGTACCACGTCCACCGTATTTCAGGATCTGGCCGATAAGATTCAGACTTACCTGCGCGATCAGATGCCGGTGTGGAAAGCCGATTATCCGGGTGTCGAAGGCATGAATGTCGCTGTCATGGGATGTATCGTGAATGGTCCCGGCGAATCCAAACATGCCAATATCGGCATCAGCTTGCCGGGCAGCGGGGAATCGCCGGCTGCGCCGGTGTTTATCGACGGCGAAAAGAAAATGACCCTGCGGGGCGAACACATTGCCGAAGAGTTTCAGGCCATTGTGCTGGATTACGTCAAGCAGCGTTACAGCAAACCGGCTACAGCTGCGGCTGCCAACTGACCCACCGATCCTACTGACATGGCGCCTCCTTTACCGGCCCTTGTGGTCCCTGTACTTAACTCATATTGAATCACCAAGATGTCAGAAAATAAAAAAGCCGAGAAAATTGTCGGCGTCAAAGGGATGAACGATATCCTGCCTGCCGATGCTCCTTTATGGGAGTTATTTGAAAACACGGTGCATTCCGTGTTGAAAAGTTACGGCTTTCAACAGATCCGCACGCCGATCGTCGAGCCGACGGCCTTGTTTGCGCGCGGTCTGGGCGCTGTTACCGATATCGTCGAAAAAGAGATGTACTCGTTTACCGATACGCTCAACGGCGACAACTTGACCTTGCGCCCGGAAAGTACCGCCGGCGTGGTGCGCGCGGCGCTGGAACACAATCTGACTTATGACGGTCCGAAACGTCTCTGGTATAGCGGCCCGATGTTCCGTCATGAGCGGCCGCAGCGCGGCCGCTATCGCCAGTTTCATCAGATCGGGGCCGAAGCGATCGGCTTTACCGGCCCGGATATCGATGCCGAGCTGATCATGATGTGCCAGCGTTTGTGGGACGATCTGGGCCTGCAGGACATTCGGCTGGAACTCAATTCGATCGGCGACGCCGAAGAGCGCAACAAGCATCGCGCCGATCTGATTATCTATTTCGAGCAGCATAAGGACTTGCTGGACACGGATGCCCAGCGCCGTCTGCTGTCGAATCCGCTGCGCATTCTGGATACCAAAAATCCTACTATGCAGGAAATGGTGAACGGCGCACCTAAATTGCTCGATTACCTGGGCGAAGCATCGCGCGCGCATTTCGATGGCGTGCAAAAAATTCTGCAGCACAACAATATTCCTTACACAGTCAATCCGCGTCTCGTGCGCGGCATGGATTATTACAACCGCACGGTGTTCGAATGGGTCACCGACCAGCTCGGCTCCCAAGGTACGGTTTGCGGCGGCGGCCGTTACGATCCCTTAGTCGAGATGTTCGGCGGCAAGCCGACGCCGGCCTGCGGATTTGCCATGGGCGTCGAACGTTTGCTGGAGTTGATGAAAGCTTCCGGCGAGCAGTATGCGCCGAACCAATGCGATGTCTATCTGGTGCATCAAGGCGAAGCAGCGCAATTGCAATCATTTGTATTGGCAGAGCGTTTGCGCGGTGCCGGACTGGATGTTGTGCTACATTGCGCATCGTCTAACGCGGGTGGCGGTTTCAAGTCGCAAATGAAACGCGCCGACGCCAGCGGAGCGGCGTTTGCCATCATCATCGGCGACGATGAGATAGCCAATGCCACCGCGGTGGTTAAAAATCTGCGCGATGCATCGGCTGAAACTGCGCAACAAGCAGTCGCTTTCGATGCCGTGCCGGATTATCTGGTCGATCAGATCGTCGGCGACGATCATGATCATGAACACATTCACTACCACTCTTAATACGGCATTTCAATGGCATACGATCTCGAAGAGCAAGAACAACTCGATACCATCAAGGCTTGGTGGGCGAAGCACGGCAATTTGCTGACCTGGGCGGTCATTGCGGTGCTGGCGATTTATGCTGCCTGGTCGGGCTGGAATTTGTATCAGCGCAATCAGTCGTTGCAAGCTTCGCAACTATATGAAGAATTGCAAAATGCGGCGACTGCGAAAAATCATGCCAAAGTCATGCCTGTGGCCAACGTTATCCAGGATAAATTCGGCCGCACGGCTTATGCGCAGATGGCAGCGTTAGTCGCTGCAAAATCCGCGTTCGACGCCAATGATATGGCGGCTGCCAAAAGCGAATTGCAATGGGTGGTCGAACATCACCGCGATGCAGAGTACGGGGCAATCGCCGCGATTCGTTTGGCCGGTATCGAATTGGATGCCAAAGACTATGACGCTGCGCTGAAAACATTGTCCGGCGATTTCCCTGCGCAATTCGCCGGCGCGGTTGCCGATCGCAAAGGCGACGTACTGTTTGCTCAAAACAAGATTGATCAAGCACGCAGCGCGTATCAGGAAGCGCTGGAAAAGATGGAACCAAGGGATCCGGGGCGTCAGTTGATTCAATTAAAACTCGATGCAATTGGTGGTAACGCGAAAGCGGCGGCGTAAATAATGCGCGGCACCGGCTTTATATTTCGGATCGAATGCGATAAAGGAAGCAATATGCGTACAGTTTTAAAATACTGCAGCAAGTATGTCTGCGTCGGCGCAGTGGTTTTGTTGTCCGGTTGCTCGATGTTTTCATGGTTCTCCAGCAAAAAAGAAATTAATCCACCAGCGCCACTAGTGGAATTCAAAGCCACGAAAAATGTGCAGACGCTGTGGAAAGTGTCCGTACCGAAGAGCGAGAATTATCAGTTTTCGCCTGCGCTGGCCGCAGATAGCGTCTATGCTGCCGGTGCTGACGGCACCATTGTGCGGATCAACGTCAAGAGCGGTCAGACCGATTGGCGCATCAATGCCAAGATGAAGTTGACAGCGGGCGTCGGTAGCGACGGCTCCACCATTGCCGTGGTCGGCGAGAAGGGGGTCGTATTGGCTTATGACAATACCGGTAAGCTTCTTTGGAAGGCACAGGCCAGCAGCGAAGTCTTATCGGCGCCTGCAGTCGGTTCAGGCCTGGTGATCGTGCGCAGCCTGGATAACCGGATTGCCGCGTTCGATGAGGTCACCGGCGTGCGTCGCTGGATGGCAGAACGTACTACGCCAACACTGACCTTGCGCAGCGCGCCGGGGATTGCGATTGTTGGGAGTACCGCGTTTGTCGCATTGCCGGGCGGTCGTTTATCGGCATTGACGTTGACCAACGGCGGTCCGATCTGGGAGGTGCAGGTTGGCGATCCACGCGGCACCACGGAGATGGAACGTGTTGCCGACGTATCAGGTTTGCCTGCGGTGCTCGGCAACGATGTATGCGTCGTAACGTATCAGAGTCGTATAGGTTGTTTCGATACCGGCGCCGGTACTGTGCGTTGGGTCAAGGCGTTTTCCAGCGCGGTCGGCTTGGGCATCGATGCGCGTTATGTATTTGCAGTCAACGATGGCGGCACGGTAACCGAGTTCGAACGCGCCACAGGTGCAGCATTATGGAGTAACGATACATTATCTTATCGTCAATTATCTGCCCCTGCTTCTGTCGGCAGCACTGTCGCGCTCGGCGATTATCAAGGTTATATTCACTTCCTGTCGCAGACAGACGGCAGTCTTGTCGGCCGTGTTCCGACCGACGGTAGCGCCATCACCGCCAACCCTGTAGTCGCGGGTTCAAGCGTCATTTTTCAAACCCAAGCAGGAACAGTGGTTGCTTTAGCAGCCGAATAGTGAATTGATGAAGCCGGTAATTGCACTTGTAGGTCGCCCCAATGTCGGTAAATCGACTTTATTCAACCGGCTCACCCGTTCCAGGGATGCGTTGGTTGCAGACCTGCCCGGGCTGACCCGGGATCGCCACTACGGTGAGGGCCGGGTAGGGGAGCGGCCTTTTCTGGTCATTGACACCGGCGGGTTCGAGCCGGTGGCCAAGGAAGGCATCATGCATGAGATGGCCAAGCAGACCAAGCAGGCTGTGGTTGAAGCCGATGTCGTGATTTTTATTGTCGATGGCCGTCAAGGTTTAACGCCGCACGACAAGACGATTACCGATTTCCTGCGTAAATCTGGACGCTCGGTCATGCTGGTGGTGAACAAGGCTGAGGGCATGAAATATACGTCGGTCACGGCGGAGTTTTATGAACTTGGGCTGGGCGATCCTTATGTAATTTCTGCTGCGCACGGCGATGGTGTGACCGATCTGGTCGAAGAATCGCTGGATCTGGCGTTCGCGCAGCGCACCGCTGTTGAAGAAGAGATCGATCCGGCTGCACGCGGTATCAAGATCGCCATTGTGGGCCGTCCGAATGTGGGCAAATCGACGCTGGTCAATACGCTGTTGGGTGAAGAACGCGTCATTGCGTTCGACATGCCTGGCACCACGCGTGATTCAATCGAAATTCCATTCGAACGCGACGGCAAGCAATATACGCTGATAGATACTGCAGGCATTCGTCGACGCGGAAAAGTGTTTGAAGCGATTGAAAAATTTTCAGTCGTCAAAACCCTGCAGTCGATTTCAGAAGCGAATGTGGTGGTGTTGTTACTGGATGCGCAACAGGATATTTCCGAGCAGGATGCTCACATTGCGGGATTCGTGCTCGAAACTGGGCGCGCATTGGTGGTGGGCGTCAATAAATGGGATGGCCTGATCAGCGATCGCCGCGATGAAATCAAGATGGATATCGAGCGTAAGTTGAATTTTCTTTCTTTTGCAAAATTCCATTTCATCTCGGCGCTGAAATCGACCGGCATCAGTCCCTTTATGAAGTCGGTGGATGCCGCCTATGCTGCAGCCATGGCCGATCTCACCACGCCGAAGCTGACGCGTGCATTGATCGAAGCGGTGGAGCACCAGCAGCCGCGGCGCAAGGGATCGATTCGTCCAAAATTGCGCTACGCGCATCAGGGCGGGCAAAATCCACCGATCGTCGTGATCCATGGCAATGCGCTGGAATCGGTTGAAGATAACTATAAACGTTATCTGGAGAAACATTTCCGTGAAACTTTCTCGCTAATTGGGACTCCCTTAAGAATCGAATTCCGCTCAAGTAGAAACCCATACGCGCGCCCGGATAAGTAGAAACCCGTAAGCCCCGTCCAGATAAATAGAGTATTCGGGGAAAGTCTTCAAAATATCTTCGATAACCAGATTTTAAGCAGTAGGATAAGCGTACTTATTTTTGCATCCGCTACCGTCAACGCCATTGCAACGTAATGTGATCGTTTGCAGGTGTAATCCTTTGTTAGTATCGCGCACACGGCACTTGAAAAAACGCCGAGTGCCTCCAAATTTCATTTACATCAACATAGTGGAGCCACCATGAGCAACAATAAAGGGCAATTATTACAAGACCCCTTCCTTAATGCCCTTAGAAAAGAGCATGTCGCTGTTTCGATTTACCTCGTAAATGGCATTAAGCTTCAAGGACATATCGAATCTTTCGATCAATATGTCGTTCTACTTCGCAATACCGTTACACAAATGGTCTATAAGCACGCCATTTCAACCGTCGTACCTGCTCGTGCTGTGAATTTAAGCCTTGAATCACCAGACGCCGCTGAATAATGCGGTCAACACTACAGCGCGCAGTAAAATGCGCGCTGTTCTAATCGGCCTGGACTTTGGCAAAGGCAACTTTGCCACAAGTCTGGATGAGCTGTCTCTGCTTTCTCAATCTGCAGGCGTTGAGCCTGTCACGACCATCACCGGCAAACGTGCAAGTCCCGATGCGGCATTATTTGTCGGATCTGGCAAGGCACAGGAAATCGCCGACGTTGTTGTCGACCTTGATCTCGAACTCGCCATCTTCAATCACGCATTGTCACCTGCGCAGCAGCGCAATCTTGAGCGCGTACTGAAAACCCGCGTCCTCGATCGCACCAGCCTTATCCTCGATATTTTTGCGCAGCGCGCGAAAAGCCACGAAGGCAAGGTCCAGGTGGAACTGGCGCAGTTACAGCACTTGGCCACTCGGCTAATTCGCGGCTGGACCCATTTGGAACGGCAAAAAGGCGGTATCGGCTTGCGCGGTCCCGGCGAAACGCAACTTGAGACCGACCGTCGCCTGCTTGGTTTGCGGGTCAAGGCATTGCGCGGGCAGTTGGAAAAATTGCAACGCCAACATGCAACGCAACGGCGGGCACGTGGTCGCAGCGCGACGTTTTCGGTCTCGCTGGTCGGCTATACCAATGCCGGAAAATCGATGGTTTTCAACAGCATGACCAAAGCTGGCGCCTATGCCGCCGATCAATTATTTGCAACGCTTGATACCACCTCGCGCCGGGTCTACATGGGTGAGGCCGGCAATGTCGTGCTGTCGGACACCGTTGGATTTATCCGGGAATTGCCGCATCAGTTGGTGGCTGCTTTCCGGGCAACGCTTGAAGAAACGATTCATGCCGATTTGCTGCTGCATGTGGTGGATGCTGCAAGTCCGGTGCGCATGGAGCAAATCGAACAGGTAAATCTGGTTCTAAAGGAAATCGGCGCAGACCATATACCGCAGATTCTGGTTTGGAACAAGATTGATACCGCGGGTATGGAACCACGGGCTGAGCGGGATGAGTATGATAAAATCCAGCGAGTTTTCATCAGCGCTCGTACCGGTTCTGGCTCGGATTTGCTGCGTAGTGCTATTTCAGAATATGCAGCGGCTAGTTTCCAAACTGTCGGCCAGACATCGGTTGACGATTCTCAGGACATGCATGCGTAATTTGGTGTAAACCGCGGTGTAAGCAGGCGTAATCCACGCATCATGACCAGTTTATTAATTTAAGAAGATGGATCGTAACGAATGCTTGTTTCCCTATTTAAACGGCTTGGATTGAAATTCTCGCTCAACGATCCGCAATGGGGTCGCGGATCGCAGGATGAGAATCGTAACAATCAGAATAACGACGGCAAGCGCCCGAACAATAATGGCGGCCCGCCGGATCTGGACCAACTGTGGCGCGATTTCAATCAGCGTTTCAATCGTCTGTTCGGTAAAAAGAACGGCGGCGGCGGTTCCGACGGCGGCGATTTCAAAAAAGACGGCATGAAAGGCACCGGCATCGGCGCCGGCATCATCTTGGTGATCGCTGCATGCTTATGGTTCGCCAGCGGCTTCTTTATCGTTCAGGAAGGCCAGACGGCGGTCGTATTGACGTTCGGCAAATATAGCTACACGACAATGCCGGGTTTCAACTGGCGCTGGCCGTATCCGATTCAAAGTCATGAAGTAGTCAATTTATCTCAACTGCGTACCGTTGAAATCGGTTATCGCGCGAATGCCCGCAACAAGCAGCCAAAAGAAGCTTTGATGCTGACCGATGACGAAAACATCATCGATATCCAGTTTGCCGTGCAATATAAATTGAAAAATGCGGCTGAATGGATTTTCAATAACAGCGATCAGGAAGAAATGGTGCGTCAGGTTGCTGAAACCTCGATTCGTGAAATCGTCGGCAGAAGCAAAATGGATTACGTTTTGTATGAAGGCCGCGAGAAAGTCGCGTTGGACGTCGGCCAATTGATGCAAAAGATACTGGATCATTATAAATCGGGCGTGCAAGTTACCAACGTGACTATGCAGGGCGTGCAACCGCCTGAACAGGTGCAGGCGGCATTTGACGACGCCGTGAAGGCCGGTCAGGATCGCGAACGGCTGAAAAATGAAGGTCAGGCTTATGCCAACGACGTGATTCCCAAAGCCAGTGGCGCGGCCTCGCGCCTGATGCAGGAATCGGAGGCCTATCGTTCACGCGTCATTGCCAATGCCGAGGGTGATGCGTCCCGCTTCAAGCAAGTGCTGACCGAATATCAAAAAGCGCCGGCGGTGACCCGTGACCGTATGTACCTCGATACGATGCAACAGATTTTCACTAATACGACCAAAGTGATGGTCGATGCAAAGACAGGTAATAATTTGATTTATTTGCCATTGGATAAACTGATTGCGCAAAGTGATGCCGATGCCTCAAAACAAGCTGCGGCATCGTTGCCGCCGCCGACGCCGTTATCGAGTTCTGGTTCGACACCGGATGCCGGCGCCCAGATCGATTCGTCGCGCTCACGCGATCCGGTTGATTTGCGTTCAAGGGAGGGCCGATAATGAATCGTCTGATCTCCCTGGTTGTCAGTATCCTCATTGCCATTTGGCTGTTGTCGTCGACCGTATTCATCGTTGATCAA
>DATMOE010000180.1:0-22494 GCA_035568435.1 Herbaspirillum sp.
CCCCTTCCCATCCCGAACAGGACCGTGAAACGACTTTGCGCCGATGATAGTGCTGCAACCAGTGTGAAAGTAGGTCATCGTCAGGCTGTTATTCCGAAAATCCCCAAGCTTCAACGTGCTTGGGGATTTTTTTTTGCGCGCTTCGTTAAATCAGGTAAGAAAACGCACCAGACCGACCAAGGGCCATTGCAGAACGCGTTTAACCGATTCAACCATCGGAATTGGCTTGATCAACATCTTGACGGCCATCAAATAGGGATAATGACGGTGCGCGAGACGCTTCATCAGCCGATTGTGGCGACGCCAATCCGATTCCAGAAACGCCTGATTCGGATGACGTCCCCCATAAACATGCTTGAAAGCGATATAGGCGTCTTCTCCCCGAACCTCCCGCACCCGGCGCCATATCGTAGCAATTACGGCAAATACACCGTGCCGCTCAATGGCGTTATAGGCGTTGAAATAGCGACGAAAATGGGCATAATGGCTGACTTCATCCATTTTGAGATTGTCGATTAGCTGACGTAGCACCGGCTCGCGCGCATAGTCATGCAAGGCTCGATAAAAGGTGGACGTGCCGGTTTCAACTACGCACCGGGCCACTAACTCCAGAGCCCGTTGTGGCTCAAGGTGCTCAACCGTGCAGAGCGAACTATATTCAATTCGGAACGCCTCATGCGTCCCTTCCCAATCGAATTCCGGCCATACAGTTTGTACATAGGCTTTGAGCGCGCGGCCGTGCTGAGTCTCCTCTTTTTGCCAAAAATCCCGCAGCCAGTCGGTTACCTCGGTATTACCTTGATAATGCTCGATCAAATTGCCGCTATATGTCTCTGCAAGGATTTCAACAAATGACGCGGAAGCCAACATGAGAAATAAAAACTCATCATCACGTACGGAGGCCGTGTCAATTGCATCAAAAGGAATATCTTCAAGGCGCCAGCTTTGGCGCCCGCGGTTAGCTGGAAAAAGCATGAAAACCTTTCTTTGCGTTACGCGTATACAGGCTCCTAGTGCTAAGGCCGGCTGAGAATCAATGCAATCCGGTTCGGCGTCACACCTAGTGAACTGTTACAGACGACTAGCCTAAACCGTGTCGTTAGATTTTAATTCGATTTTAATGCGCTGTTACAAATACCAAGGACAGCACCGAAAAGCCGATAAACATAACGAGCAGCATACCAATGACAACTTTCAAAGGAGTCAGTTCTTTATTGCGAATGATGTTCATGACAACTCCATACAGAATCGCCACCTTCAAACTACAAGGCATAGCTAAAATCTTAGTCCTGCAACAGGTAATGTTAAGTCAGTGCATGCCTAATAGCGCTGTCGGAAATTGTCTGATGCACCAGTGTCGGCATTTGATCCCAATGTAGTAGCATGACGCCTGAATGAAAAAGATAAATTCTCAACAGCAATATAAATTTATCCCGCCGTGGCTAATACTGCTGGCAGCGCTGACGGCCATCGGTTCGTTATCGATCGATATGTATCTGCCAAGCTTTCCCGCGATAGAAAAAGATCTCGGCGTTGGCGTGCAATTGACATTGGCAAGCTTTTTGGTCGGCCTGGCCGTCGGGCAACTATTTTATGGCCCGTTCAGCGATCGCTACGGCCGCAAGCCACCGCTCTATTTTGCGCTCGGACTCTATATTCTGAGCTCTTTCGCCTGCATTTTCGTACGCGATATCGATACATTGGTCGTGCTGCGATTCTTCCAAGGCTTGGGCGGTTGCGGCGGTTTTGTCATCTCCCGCGCGGCGATACGCGACAAAATGGGCGCAGAAGGATCTGCGCATGCGTATTCCCTGATGATGCTGGTATTCGGTATCTCGCCAGTCCTGGCACCGCTGGCGGGCGGACTAGTGCTGACGCTGTGGGGATGGCGAACGATTTTCGTCACGATGACTTTGTTTGCCGTTATTTGCCTGATCGCCATGCATTACGTCATGCAAGAATCCCTGGATCCCGCCCACGCCCGGCCGCTGCATCTTGGCCGCGTCTGCAGACAATATTGGGATCTGCTCCATGACCGGCAATTCATATCTTATGCATTATGCGGCGGCCTGGTGCAGGCGGGATTATTCGCTTACATAGCAGGTTCGCCATTCGTGCTGATTGAGTTGCATGGCATTGCGCCGCAATATTACGGCCTGGTTTTCGGCAGCAACGCAATCGGTCTGATTACCGCCTCTCAAATTAATGCCCGCCTGGTAAGAAAACAGTCACTGGATCGTATTCTGAAATACACCCTGACTATCGCCGCAACGGTCAGCCTGACCAGTGCAATACTGGTTGCGGCAGGGGTCAACAGCCTGCCTCTATTGCTAATCGGATTATTCCTCTATCTCAGTAGCTACGGCATGATTAGTCCGAATGCGATTGCGATCGTTCTCAAATATCAGGGTAAACAGGCAGGCACCGCCTCTGCATTGGCAGGAACCTTACAATTTGCATTAGGGGTATCGTCCGGCGTCTGCATGAGCTTATGGCACAACAATAGCGCGATACCGCTGACCAGCGTCATGGCGCTGTGCGGAGTATCCGCGCTACTGCTGTACCATCTGGTGGCGAAGAAACAGCAGCCGGCAATTGCCGGGGCATCATAGAGCCGTTCTAACGGTATACTCCGACATCGACATCGCGGTTATCGCCGCCGATAGCGCATCCCCCAATTTCATCACCTGATCGCAAATATGGCTCAATACGTATACACAATGAACAAGGTCGGCAAGATCGTGCCGCCAAAACGTCAGATACTGAAAGATATATCGCTATCGTTTTTCCCCGGCGCCAAAATCGGCGTACTCGGCTTGAACGGTTCAGGTAAATCGACGCTGCTCAAAATCATGGCCGGCATCGATAAGGACATCCAGGGCGAAGCGATGCCCATGCCCGGGCTGAACATCGGCTATCTGCCGCAAGAACCGCAACTCGATCCCGATTCGACGGTGCGGCAAGTCGTTGAAAGCGGTTTGGGCGAAGTATTTGAGGCCCGGGCAAAACTCGACGCGGTCTATGCCGCGTATGCGGAACCGGATGCCGATTTCGATGCACTCGCCGCAGAACAAGGCCGCCTCGAAGCGATTATTTCGACATCCGATGGCGGCAATCTGGAGCTGCAACTGGAAATGGCTGCCGATGCGCTGCGTCTACCGCCATGGGATGCCAAAATCGGCGTGCTGTCCGGTGGTGAAAAGCGCCGCGTCGCACTGTGCCGGCTGCTGCTTTCCAAGCCCGATATGCTGTTGCTCGATGAGCCGACCAACCATCTGGATGCAGAATCGGTGGATTGGCTTGAACAATTCCTGCTGCGCTTCCCCGGCACCGTGGTCGGCATCACCCATGATCGTTACTTTCTCGACAATGCTGCGGAGTGGATACTGGAGCTCGATCGCGGCCACGGCATTCCATGGAAGGGCAATTACAGCTCATGGCTGGAACAAAAAGGCAATCGCCTGAAGCAGGAAGAAGCCACCGAGTCGTCGCGCCAGAAAACCATCGCCAAAGAACTGGAATGGGTGCGCCAGAATCCGAAAGGCCGTCAGGCCAAGAGCAAGGCCCGCCTGGCCCGGTTCAACGAATTGAGCGAACACGAATATCAGAAGCGCAATGAAACCCAGGAAATTTTCATTCCAGTCGCCGAGCGGCTCGGCAACGAAGTCATCGAATTCAAGAATGTATCGAAAGCATTCGGCGATCGCCTGCTGATCGACAACCTGAGCTTTACCGTACCTGCCGGCGCCATTGTCGGCATCATCGGCCCGAACGGCGCCGGTAAATCGACATTATTCAAAATGATCACCGGCAAGGAGCAGCCCGATAGCGGCGAAGTGGTCATCGGCAAGACCGCCCGCGTATCGATCGTCGATCAGTCGCGCGACGAATTGCAGGATAAAAAGACAGTCTTCGATGATGTTTCCAACGGCGCCGATATCCTGACGGTCGGCCGCTTCGAAATGTCGTCGCGCGCCTATTTGGGCCGCTTCAATTTCAAGGGCGGCGATCAGCAGAAAGTGGTCGGTAATTTATCCGGCGGCGAACGCGGCCGGCTGCATCTGGCGAAGACACTGCTGCAAGGCGGCAATGTCCTGCTGCTCGATGAACCATCCAACGATCTGGACGTAGAAACCCTGCGTGCTCTGGAAGACGCCTTACTGGAATTTGCCGGCAGCGTCATGGTGATTTCCCATGATCGCTGGTTCCTGGACCGGATCGCCACGCATATCCTGGCGTTCGAAGGTAATTCGCAGGTCAGTTTTTTCGATGGCAATTATCAGGAATACGAAGCCGATAAAAAGAAACGCCTGGGCGAAGAAGGCGCTAAACCGAAGCGCATCCGCTACAAGCCGCTGGCAATTTAAATCTGAATTAAATCTGAATTATCGAAAAATTTATGAGCAAATTCTGGAGCCCCGTTGTCAGCCGCCTGAGCCCTTACACCCCGGGCGAGCAGCCCAAGCTCAGCAATCTGATCAAACTCAACACCAATGAAAACCCCTACGGGCCTTCGCCGCTGGCAATGGCAGCGATGGCGCAGGAAATCGGCGACACCTTGCGCCTTTATCCCAGCCCCGATGCTGCCATCCTGAAAGCAGCGATCGCCAAACGCACCGGCCTCACCCCTGCGCATGTATTCGCCGGCAACGGTTCCGATGAAGTGCTGGCCCATGCTTTTCAGGCCTTGCTGCAGCACGACGCGCCGATATTATTTCCAGACGTCAGCTATAGCTTTTACCCAACGTACTGTGCGCTGTATCAGGTCGCGTTTAGACAAGTGCCGCTGGCCGCAGACTTTACACTACGTGTGGACGATTATCTGCGGCAGGAAGAGCGCATCGGCGGCATTATTTTTCCGAATCCAAATGCGCCGACCGGTTGCCTGCTGCCATTGGCGCAAATTGAGCGATTGCTGCAAGGGCGGCCGGACAACGTCGTGCTGGTGGACGAAGCCTACATCGATTTCGGCGGCGCTTCGGCGTTGGAACTGGTCGCGCACTATCCCAATCTGCTGGTGGTGCAAACCTTTTCCAAATCGCGCTCGCTGGCCGGTTTGCGGGTCGGCTTTGCGGTCGGCCATCCTGATCTGATCGATGCGCTCGAACGTGTCAAAAACAGTTTCAATTCCTATCCG
This sequence comes from Herbaspirillum sp., assembly GCA_035568435.1. GTDB lineage: Bacteria > Pseudomonadota > Gammaproteobacteria > Burkholderiales > Burkholderiaceae_D > Herbaspirillum. Next base: position 5,138 of record DATMOE010000180.1, read on the forward strand.
CTGGACCGCATCGCCATCGCCGGCGCCACCGCCGCATACAATGACGAAGCGCATTTCGAAACCACCCGTCAAGCCGTCATTGCCAGCCGCATCCGGCTCAGCAAGCGTCTGCAAGATCTCGGTTTCGACGTGCTGCCGTCAGCGGCCAATTTTGTATTTGCGCGTCATCCCCAACACGATGCGACGGCGTTGGCCGCCTATCTGCGCAGCGAGAACATCATCGTGCGTCATTTCTCGCAAGCGCGTACCGCACAGTTCTTAAGAATCACCATCGGCAGCGAGACCGATTGCGACGCACTGGTCAAAGCGCTGACCGACTATTTGAAGGCAAATTAATTTTGCGCCGGGTTGCCATAGCCGTCGTACTTCCATGACTTACACCAGCGCTTCTCCCAGCAACCCGGCAACCTTATCCAACAGCCGTTTTCAAGGCCTCGCCATTCCGAGTTTGTTCATCCTGCTTGGCGTGGTCTATGCCAGCTGGGCGGCGCGCATCCCGGCGGTGCGTGACGCTCTGCAACTTACTCCTTCGATGCTCAGCATCGTGCTGTTATGCAGCGGCATCGGTGCGGTGTTGGCGTTTCCACTAGCCGCCTGGCTCAACGTGCATTACGGAGCGCGCCGCAGTGCTTGTTACGCCGGCATCGGCTTACTAATCGCGCTGTTCGGCGTCGGTTTGGCGCCAGACTTGCCGCGCCTGATGCTGGCGATGGTCATGCTGGGTGTGGGCATTAGTTGTTTCGACGTGGCGATCAACGCGTTGGGCGCGGCGGCCGAGAAACGGGCCGGCCGTTCGATCATGTCGTTACTACATGCATGGTTTTGCGTCGGCACCTTCTCCGGCGCGTTGCTGGGCAGCGCAATGGCGGGCGCGGGCGTGCCGCCATCCTGGCATTTCGGCGCGCTGGCGGTATTGTTACTGCCGCTGTTGTACTGGTGCTACCGCATTTTGCCGGACGACCGCATACCGCGTTTGCGGGGCGACCGTTTATTCGTGATACCGCACGGCCCGTTGATCGTGCTCGGCATGATTGCCTTCTGCGGCGCTATCGTCGAGGGTTCGATGGCAGGCTGGAGCGGTGTTTATATGAAAGACGCGCTCGGCGCCGGCGATGGCCTTGCGCCGCTGGCGTATGCGGGTTTTGCCGGCATGATGTTACTGGCGCGGCTGACGGGCGATCGCCTGAAGGAAATCATGGGCGCGCGCCGGATAGTGGGTTTTGGGGCTTTGCTTGCGGCCATTGGCATCTTCATCGCCGTTGGCGCCGGTGCGATAGCGCCCGCAATCGCCGGCTTTGCGCTGGCCGGCGGCGGCGTGGCGATGGTCTTTCCGTTTGTCTTCAGCGCCGCTGGACGGCATGGCCCGACCGCGTTGGCAGGGGTCGCCACCCTGGGTTATAGCGGCGGCCTGATTGGTCCGCCGGCAGTCGGTTTTCTGGCGCAGGGATGGGGCTTGCAGGCAGCGCTCGGTTTTGTTGGTCTATTGTGTATCGGCGTAGCGCTGGCTGCCAGCCGCGCAAAATGGCTGACTTGACGATTCCCCAAAATAATACAAGGTGAAAGATCAAATGCCCCATAACGACAAGCGAGACTTGCTGCTCCTGCCCGGCTTCATGCTGACCGAAGCGTTATGGGACGATATGCGTGATGGTCTGGCGGCGCTGGGCCATTGCCATTTCGGTGATTTAAGCCAGGACGGATCGATTATCGACATGGCCGCGCACGTCCTCGAAAATGCGCCGCCGCGTTTCGTCCTGTTCGGTTTTTCGATGGGAGGCTTTGTGGCGCAACAGATCATGCGGCAAGCGCCCGAGCGTGTGATTGCACTCGCCCTGCTCAACACCTCATCGCGTCCACAGACCCCGCAGGAAATGGCGCAACATCTGGCGCAGATCGAGATGGCGCGCAACATTCCCTTCAAAGGCCTGACGTCACGTGCATTGGCGGCGTCGGTGCATCCGTCGCGCCGTGGCGATATGGCCTTGCGCGAGCGCTTGCAGGCAATGGCTTTAAAGAATGGGAAAGAAGTTTTTTTACGTCAGATGGGCGCGCTGCGTAGCGACGATCCAGCCGGTCTGGAGAAAATTAATTGCCCCACGCTAATCGTTACCAGCAGCGACGACGCATTGCGCAGCCTGGCCGAATCGGAACATATGGCGCAGGCAATCGCCGGATCGCGCCTGGTCGTCATCCCCGATTGCGGACACATGACGCCACTGGAAAAGCCGCTGGAATTGCTGGCGGCGATACGCCAATGGCTGGCGCAAATATAGCGCGCAGCTTAAACCTTCTACAAAGCCAGCCGTGCTCTAGCAGCAGCATATTGCAGCGCCAGCCGATCGACCATTTCCGCGACTGTCGGTACATCGTCGATCAGACCGATGCCCTGGCCCACGCCCCATATATCGCGCCACGCCTTGGCGCTGCCGGCGCCGAAATTCATCGCCGACTTATCTGCCACAGGCAATTGATCCGGGTCGAGACCGGCATTGATAATCGACTGTTTCAGGTAATTGCCATGCACACCGGTAAATAAATTGGTATAGATCACATCGGCCGCACTAGCTTCGACAATCGCATCGCGATACGCATCGTTGATATTCGACTCGACCGTGGCCAGCCAGCGCGATCCGATATACGCAAAATCGGCGCCCATCGCTTGTGCCGCCAATATCGCATCGCCGGTGGCGATGGCGCCGGACAGTGCGATCGGACCGTCGAAGAATTCCCGCACTTCGCCGACCAATGCAAACGGCGACAGCGCGCCGGCATGCCCGCCGGCGCCGGCGGCCACCAGAATCAGGCCATCGACACCCGCCTCCAGTGCCTTGTGCGCATGGCGAATCGAAATCACATCATGCATCACAATCCCGCCGTAACTATGGATCGCATCCATCATCTCCTTGGGCGGCGCGCGCAGGCTGGAAATAATGATCGGCACCCGATGTTTAACGCAGACCTCGACATCATGCGCCAGCCGGTCGTTCGACTGATGCACAATTTGATTGACCGCGATTGCGCCGACCGGCAGTTGCGGATTGGCCGCCTTGAATGCCGACAATTCGGTTTGCAGATCGGTGAGCCAGGTATCGAGCAGCGCTGCCGGGCGCGCATTGAGCGCCGGGAAGGAACCGACAATGCCGGCCTTGCACTGCGCGGCGACCAACGCTGGGCCGCTGGCGATAAACATCGGCGAAGCGATCACCGGCAGGCGCAGATTTTGCAATGCTGCCGGCAGCGCAGGACGCAGGGATGCGGATGATGCCATCTTGATCTTTCAGTCGTGTGAAGATGGCCGATTATAGAGCGGAATAATAGGGCTGCGGAGAGCGAATAAAAGCACGCGCCGTTCGATTTCTGATTACGCCAGCCTAACTCTCACGCCGTTCATCAAAAATACAAAACCCATTTTTCCCCTCCCGTTTGGCGCGATACATGGCAATGTCGGCGCGCGAGATCAATTGCGAAGGCGAGGTGCCTGTATCGGAAGATAAAGCGATGCCGATCGAGGTGCCGATCGACAATGTCTGGCCGTCGACATGAAACGGTTTTGCCACCGCGTTCAACAACTGCTGGGCGATGCCAAGCGTCGCGACGCGGGCATCGCTCAGATCGGCCAACAGGATGATAAATTCGTCGCCGCCGAAGCGCGCCACGGTATCGGTGCGCCGACGCCCTTCCAGCAAACGCGCAGCGACCTCGCATAGAACGGCATCGCCGGCCTTGTGACCGTATTGATCGTTGATCGATTTAAAACCATCGAGGTCGCAAAATAACAGCGCAAAATGTGAACCGTTGCGTTCCGCATGGGCCATTGCCTGTTCAATATGCGCTTCCAGCATCGATCGGTTATATAAGCCTGTCAGCGGATCGTGATGTGCCATGAACGTCAGGCGCGCTTCACTCTCCTTGAGCGCGTTTTCTTTTTCCTGCAGACGGCTCACTAAATAATTGAAACCCACCACCAGATCGCCTACTTCGTCATGCCGCACAATCGGCAGCGGCGTCAGTTCACGCTTGCCATCGGCCATCTCTCGCATCGAATGCGCCATATCCGTCAACGGCCGCAATATGCGCGGCAACAGCGTCAGCAAGATGGCAATCAGCCCGGTCACAAAAATCACTGTGCTGATCGCAACAAAACTGCGCGTCGCCTCGATGGGATGGAATGCCTCCGCGGTGGGCATGCGCGCCACCACGAACCACCCGGTACTGGGTACCGACACCATGGTCGATAACTCTTTAATACCATAGGCATTGATCGTAATGCCGCTGCCGCGATAACCGGCCATGGCGCGATCGTGCAGCAGATTCGCGCCGGTCGGCGGTGTCGGCTTTAATATCATGCTCGGATCGCTGGAGCCGACGAATAATTTGTCGGCCGGGGAAATCAGTAAAAATCCACCGGTGGCGCCGAGGTGCATATCTTGCAGACGATCGAGAAAGCCGGTCGTGTTGAGGATGACGACCCCCGCCAGTATCGCAACGACATGTCGATCGCTATCGCGCACCGGTACTGCCATGACCAAGAGCGGTAGGCCGCTCGCGATCCCGCGGTGCGGCGCGCTCATGATGGGTGTATCGGTATTGGCCTGTAGAACCGCCTGAAACCAGTCAGTCTTCGAATAATTAAAGTTGGGTGGCTGCTGTACCTCTGGGTATTCGGTAAAAACCTCTTTGCCGTCCGGCCGCAGCACGACCAATCGATTAAATAAGCTATTCATGCGTTGCCGCTCGCGGATCCAACGCGCCAGATTCTCCGGCTGCTGCAACAATGCGGGGTGCAATGTCGCCCCTAATTCGCCAATCAGTGCGCGTCGCGCCAGGATGCTGTTATCGATATCGCGTGCAACATAAGTGGCGATCGATAATTGCTGGGACTCGATGACATTGACCAAGAGATTTTGCGCAAACGGCAGCGCAAAACTTATGCGCACGATCACGCCAATGATAGCGAGCGTTACACCGAGTCCGATAATGCGGAATTTGATGCTGTGGCAAATTTTCATGTTGCTATATTGTGTGCGCCTACGCCCGTTTTGCTGCAATCGCATTGCCGGCCCGACTGGCCGATTTTCGTTTTAAAAAGGCAGAAATAAACTGGCCTGCATCGACTACCTGTTGCAAATCGACGCCGGTTTCGATGCCCAATCCTTGCATCATATACAACACATCTTCGCTCGCCACATTGCCGGTCGCGCCCTTGGCGTAAGGGCAACCGCCGAGTCCGGCCACCGACGCATGATAGATCGTAATGCCGACTTCCAGCGCGGCATAAATATTGGCCAGCGCCTGGCCGTAGGTATCGTGAAAATGTCCAGACAAGCCGGCGACGGGAAATTCGGCGATCGCGCTTTGCATGACCGCATGCACTTGTCCCGGCGTAGCCACGCCGATGGTATCGGCAATATCGATTTCATCGCAACCGATATCGCGCAAACTACGTACTACCTCGGCCACCGCCGCAGGCTCGACCCGGCCTTGATAAGGGCAACCGAATGCGCAACTGACTGCCCCGCGCAGTAATTTACCGTGTTGTTTGGCCGCTACGGCGACCGGCCGGAAACGCTCTATCGATTCGGCAATCGAGCAATTGATGTTTTTTTGCGAAAAGGCTTCCGAGGCAGCGCCGAAGATCACGATTTCATCAACGCCTGCTTTCAACGCAGCATCAAAGCCCTGCATATTCGGCACCAATGCGGAATACACGACACCGGCTTTGCGCGTGATCCCGGCCATCACCTCGGCGGAGCTGGCCATTTGCGGCACCCATTTGGGGGAAACGAACGAAGCGGCTTCGATGTTGACGAAACCGGCCTGCGTCAGCCGGTTAACCAGTTCAATCTTGATCTCGACGGGGATCGTTTCGGCTTCATTCTGCAAGCCGTCGCGGGGACCGACTTCGACGATCTTTACTTGCTTCGGCAATGTCATGGTCAATATCCTCTGTTGCGGTCCACCAGGCCCGCGACGTTCTCGCCGCGTTCCAGCGCTGCAATTTTCTGGGTAATTTGCCGCACCGATTCAGTCTGCACCGTGAGGGCTGAGATATGCGGCGTGATGGTGATACCCGGTTCTTGCCAGAACGGGTGTTCCGGCGGCAGCGGCTCCTGATCGAAGACATCGAGCATCGCGCCGGCCAGATGGCCGTTGCGGATCAGCGCCAGTAAATCGTCCTGAATAATATGTGCGCCGCGCGCGACATTGATCACATAGCTGTGCGGCGGCAGTTGTTCCAGCGTGCTGCGATTGAGTACGCCGCGCGTCTGGTCGGTCAGCGGCAAGCAGCAGACGATCACGTTCGAACTAGCCAGCAACTGTTTCAATCCGGCGTCGCCGTGAAAGGTCGTCACATCCGGTATCTGCTTCGCAGTACGGGTCCAGGCCTGCACCGGAAATTCGAAATGCCGCAGCGCTTCGGCAATCCGGGACCCCAGCACACCGAGGCCCAGAATACCGATCCTGAATTGGGATTTGTCGCGTAGCCGCAGGGGACGCCAGTGCTGCTCGCGGGCTTGTTGCGCAAAACGATCGAATTGCCGGTAATAATGCAGTACGCCATAGGTAACGTATTCGGCCATCTGGATCGCCATCGCACCGTCGTCGATTCGTATCAGCGGTATCTCCGGCGGCAGCGCCAGTTTTAAAATCGCATCGACCCCGGCGCCGAGATTGAAAATGGCCTTCAAACCGCGTGGCGCTTGCAGCAACTCGGCGGGCGGTTGCCATACCAGCGCATAATCGGCCGCCGCATTATCGCCGGGTTGCCATAGCCGGACATCGGCATCGGGCAGGGAAGTACGTAATAGCCGCAGCCAATCGGCATGGCTTTTTGGGTCGGCGCTATAAAATAAAATGTGCATTTTCGTTGCGGATTGCGTCATGTTTCGAATAGTCGAATTCTTATTGATCTTCAGACTGCCGTCAAACTTAACAAGGGCGCGCCCTCATTGACTTGATCCCCGACCGCATAGTGCAGTTGATCGATCTTGCCGGCCCGCGGCGCCCCGATCGTATGTTCCATTTTCATGGCTTCCATCACCAGCAGCGGCGCGCCTTTTTCCACTGTATCGCCTTGCGCCACCAGCAGCGCAACAATTTTGCCCGGCATCGGCGCGGTCAGACGGCCGGCGACGACCTCGCCGGTGGCGGCGTGCTGCAGCGCATCGTTGATCGGATCGTTGTAACGCAGCGAAAAACGGCCGGCGTCGCTGAATACCTGCAGGCCGTTATTTAAGCCGCCATCCGGCACTACGCTGCCGTCGATAACCTGATCACCGAGCAGGATACGCAAATCGTAGTTCTTGTGCTCCAGCAGCCGGAGCGAATGCGCCTGATCGGCATCGGCAAAGCGACAGGACCAGGCATCGTTCAAATAGGTCACCGTAAGGCGGTGGATTTGCGTTTCATCGGCGTCGCCAGTCCATTCCATCGTGCGTTGCAAGCGATCATGCATGCGCCAGCCATCGCGGGCCGCCCATGGGTCGCTGTCGTTATTGTGATGGTCGTCGTTGCCGGCTTGCCGCTCATCCTCGATGATGGCCATCGCGGCCAACGCCAGTACTGCCAGCGGCGCGCTTGCCGGTGGTGGGAACAAGACATCGCGATTGCGTTCGATCAGCCCGGTATCCAGATCGGCGTCGGCAAAGGCGGCGCATGTAACCAGCCGCTGCAGAAAGCCGATATTGCTTGCCAGCCCGACTACCCGATATGCATGCAGCGCCGCGGTCATATTGGCCAGCGCGGCGTCCCGATCCGCGCCCCAGACGATCAGCTTGGCGATCATCGGATCGTAAAACGGCGAAATAGCATCGCCCTCGCCAAAACCCGAATCGATGCGGACTGCGGCCGGGGTTTGCAAAGCGGGCAGTTCGCTCTGCCGCTCTGGATGTACCTGAAAATGGACCGCTGCCGGGGTTTGCAAATAATGCAGGGTACCGATCGCCGGCAAAAACCCTTTTTCTGGATTTTCGGCGTAAATACGGGCTTCGATCGCATGGCCGCGCATGGTCAATTGCTGCTGTTGCAGCGGCAGCGCTTCTCCGTCGGCGACGCGCAATTGCCATTCCACCAGATCCAGCCCGGTAATCATTTCGGTCACCGGGTGCTCGACCTGCAGCCGGGTATTCATTTCCATGAAATAAAATGCGCCGCCGTCTGCTTCTGTGTCTGCACTGCAATCGACAATAAATTCCACCGTACCCGCGCCCACATAAGCGACCGCCTTTGCCGCCGCCACCGCCGCTGCGCCCATCGCCGCACGGCGTTCTGCGCTCAGGCCCGGCGCGGGCGCTTCTTCCAGCACTTTTTGATGACGGCGCTGCACCGAGCAATCGCGCTCGAACAGATAGACGCAATTGCCCTGGGTATCGGCAAATAACTGGATTTCAATATGCCGCGCACGCAGCAAATATTTTTCGATCAGCACTTTGTCGTCGCCGAAGCTGGCGCGTGCTTCACGCTGGCAGGAGAGCAGCGCGGCGGCAAAATCGGCGGCGCGCTCCACAATGCGCATCCCCTTGCCGCCGCCGCCGGCACTGGCCTTGAGCAAGACCGGATAACCGATGTCATCGGCGGCGCTTTGCAGTAATGCCGGGTCCTGATCGTCGCCGTGATAGCCGGGCACCAGCGGTACGCCGGCGCGCGCCATCAATGTTTTAGCGGCCGATTTCGATCCCATCGCCTGCATGGCCGCAGCGGGCGGCCCGATGAAGATCAGACCGGCGTCGCTGCAAGCCTGCGCAAAATCGGCATTTTCGGATAAAAAACCGTAACCGGGATGCACCGCTTGTGCGCCGCTGCGCAATGCCGCGGCGATGATTTTATCGCCGCACAGATAACTTTCGGCGGCCGCCGCGCCACCGATGGCGATCGCCTCATCGCAGGCAGCGACGTGTTTTGCGCCGGCATCGGCAACGGAATAAACGGCCACGGTCTGGATACCCATGCGGCGCGCGGTGGCCGCAACGCGACAGGCAATTTCGCCGCGATTGGCGATCAGGATCTTGCTGAACATTGTTGTCTCCTTAGGCCCGCTTGGAATGCCGACGGTTTGGTTGAGACAGATTTCTCCCTGCGCTTACTCAGGCCGCAAAACTTGAATTCAATTACTCAGCAATCTCGCAACGTGCATCATGGCCGTTATTACGCGTGCGCATCCCCAGCTTTTCCAGCAATGCACGATCTTCATCGACTTCAGGATTACCGGTGGTCAGCAACTTATCGCCGTAGAAAATCGAATTAGCGCCGGCCAGAAAGCACAGCGCTTGAACCGCTTCACCCATTTCGCGGCGTCCGGCCGACATCCGCACACGGGCCTTCGGCATGGTAATGCGGGCCACTGCCACCGTGCGCACGAATTCCAGCGGGTCCAGTGCGGCGGTGCCGTACAGCGGCGTGCCTTCGACTTGCACCAGATTATTCACCGGCACCGATTCTGGATAAGGATCGAGATTGGCCAGTTGCGCGATCAGGCCGGCGCGCTGGCGGCGCGATTCGCCCATGCCGACGATGCCGCCGCAGCAGACCTTGATGCCGGCATCGCGCACGCTGCTCAAGGTATCCAGGCGATTTTCATAATCGCGGGTACTGATGATGTCGCCATACAATTCCGGCGCGGTATCCAGATTGTGATTGTAGTAATCGAGGCCAGCCTGCTTCAGGCGGTCGGCCTGGCCTTCGCCCAGCATGCCCAGCGTGGCGCAAGTTTCCAAGCCCAGCGCCTTGACTTCGCGCACCATTTCTTCAACTTTTTCCAGATCCCGGTCTTTCGGCTCGCGCCATGCTGCGCCCATGCAAAAACGTGTCGCGCCGTGCGATTTGGCTTCGCGGGCAGCGTTCAGCACGGTTTCCAGCGGCAGCATTTTTTGCGCCGTCACGCCGGTATCGTAGCGCGCCGCTTGCGGGCAATAACCGCAGTCTTCCGGGCAGCCGCCGGTTTTGATCGACAGCAATGTGGCCAGCTCGACCTCGGTGGGGTCGAAATGCTGGCGATGTATTTCTTGCGCGCGGAACAACAGATCGTTGAACGGCAAATCGAACAGCGCCGCGACTGCGTCGACCGGCCAGGCCTGCGGGGTCGATGGCAAGGCGGTGCCCTGTTTTGCAGGACTTTGATGAAATTGAATCGTTTGGGATGACATGTTCACTCCTGTTGCTAAATAGATAAAATCGCGGCGGACTACGGCAGCAGCGAGGAAAAATCGAGGTATGGCAAGGCGGATGCGGCCTGCGCATGCGCCAGATGCGGCACGCGCCCCAACAACGGCGCATCCAGGCGATCGACGAGTGTAGCGCAATTTTCGTCGGCAAATGGCATTTCCGCTGCACCGGCATGGTTGGCGACCCAGCCCGCCAGCCGCAGACCGCGCGCGGCAATCGCTTCGGCGCTCAGCAGCGCGGCGCTGATGCAGCCCAGACGCAGCCCGACCACCAAAATCACCGGCAAAGCCAGTTGTTGCGCCAGATCGGCGCTATCCTCCCGCGCATTGAACGGCACCCGGAAGCCGCCCACCCCTTCCACCACCACCGCATCGGCCAAACTCGCCAAATCGCGATAACAGCGAATGATATGGGCGATATCGATATGACGCTGCTCCAGGCCGGCGGCGATGTGCGGCGCGATCGGCTGGCGGAACAAATACGGGTTGGCCAGCGCCTGCGGCGCCGTCAGATTGCTGTGCGCGGCAAGCAGATCGACATCCTCGTTATGCCAGACGCCGGCGCGGTATTCGGCGCCGGCGGCGACCGGTTTCATGCCGACCGCACTGCCTTGCCGGCCGAGCGCCAGCAGCAGCGCGCAACTGATCAGCGTCTTGCCGATTTCGGTATCGGTGCCGGCAATGAAGTAATGCGGATGCCGATGCGTAGTCGTTGCGGTCATCGTCATGCCCCTGCCATGACTTGTTCAAAAGTACGCAACGTCGCTGCCGCCATGTGCGCAATCTCGCCTTCGTCGAGCACATACGGCGGCATCAGATAGACCGTGCGTCCGATCGGGCGCAGCAGCAGTTCGTTTTGCAATGCGGCGGCGAAAAAGCGCCGTGCAAAAGTACGGGAGGCATCGGCATTGGCATCGTCGAACACCGCGTCAAAGGCCCAGATCATGCCCTGCTGCCGGAAATGGGCAACCTGCGGATGCGCGGCCAGCGGCGCCAGCGCGGCGCTGATGGCCGCGGCGCGGGTGCGGTTGGCTTGCAATACATTGTCTTCGGTAAAGATCGCCAGCGTGGCCAGTGCGGCGCGGCAGGCCAGCGGATTGCCGGTATACGAATGCGAATGCAGGAAGCCGCGGGCGCTGTCGGGATCGTAAAAGGCTTGATAAATCGCATCCGTCGTCATCACCAGCGACAACGGCAAATAGCCGCCGCTGATGCCTTTGGACAGACAAAGAAAATCGGGCCAGACGCCGGCATGTTCGCAGGCGAAAAAACGGCCGCTGCGGCCGCAGCCGACAGCGATCTCGTCGGCAATCATATGCACCTGATAACGATCGCACAATTCCCGCACCAGGCTTAAATACAGCGGATCGTGCATCGCCATGCCGGTGGCGCACTGCACCAGCGGTTCGATGATGATGGCCGCAATTTTTGGGCCGCGTTGTTGCAGCAGCGCTTCCAGCTCGGCGGCGGCGCGGCGCGCGACATCGGCGGCGCTTTCGCCTTCCAGTGCGGTGCGGGCATCCGGCGAGGCCACCACATGCGCCTGCCGCAGCAAGGGGCCGTAGGCATCGCGGAATAATGCCACGTCGGTGACGGCCAGCGCGCCCAGCGTTTCACCGTGATAACTGCCGCGCAGACAGATGAATTCCTGTTTCTCGCCCAGGCCGGCATTGCGCCACGCATGAAAGCTCATCTTGAGCGCGATTTCAACCGCAGACGCGCCGTCGGAAGCGTAAAAACAATGCCCCAGCCGATGGCCGGTCAGCGCCGCCAGTTGCTCCGACAAGGCAACCACCGGTTCATGCGTGAAGCCGGACAGCATCGCGTGTTCGAGGCGGTCGAGCTGATCTTTCAGGGCCGTATTGATACGCGCATTGGCATGCCCGAACAGATTGACCCACCACGAGCTGATGCCGTCCAGATAACGTTTGCCGTCGGTGTCATAAAGCCATGCGCCGCGGCCATGGCTGACCGGAATCAGTGGCATCGCATCAAGGCCGTCGTTGCGTTGTTCGTGATGCTGCATCTGCGTACAGGGATGCCAGACGCTGCGCAGACTGCGCGCCGTCAGATCGCTGGCCGGCGCATTGTTTGCAAGGGGCTTATGCATGATTTGTTTGGGAGGACTCAGTTGACTGTGTAGTTGACGGCGCCAGATGCGTCAGCGCCAATAGTGCGGTAATCAGTTGTGCGACATCGCCGTCGCTGTGCGCCGCCGACAATGAAATACGCAAACGCGCAGTGCCGGCCGGCACGGTCGGCGGACGAATCGCCGGCACCCAGATGCCGCGCGCCTGCAGCGCCGCCATGAGATCGAGTGCGGCCTGATTATCGCCGACGATCAGCGGCTGGATTGCCGTTTGCGACGGCATCAAGCGCCAGGGCGATGCGGCCAGGCCATCGCGCAAGCGTTGCGCCAATGCGCGAATGTGCTCGCGCCGCCAGGGTTCGCCCTCGATGATGCGCAGGCTGGCGCATAAGGCCGTGGCCTGCGACGGTGGGTTGGAGGTGGTAAAGATATAGGTCCGGGCGCGCTGCATCAGCCATTCGATCAGATCGGCTTCGCCGGCCACGAAGGCGCCATAGACGCCGGCCGCCTTGCCCAGCGTGCCCATATAAATCACCCGCGGCGAAGCCAGCCCGAAATGCGACAAGCTGCCGCGTCCATCCGCGCCCAGCACGCCGAAGCCGTGCGCATCGTCGATCAGCAGCCATGCATCGTATTTTTCGCATAAGGCCAATAACTGCGGCAGCGGCGCGATATCGCCATCCATGCTGAAGACGGCATCGGTGGCGACCAGCTTGTTGGCGGCAGTGCTGGCCGCCAGCATGGTTTCCAGCGCCTGCAGATCGCCGTGCGGATAAATCTGGCGCTCGGCGCGTGACAGGCGGGTGGCATCGATCAGACAGGCGTGATTCAGGCTATCCGAAAAAACCATATCGCCGGCGCCCATGAGCGCCGGAATAATGCCCAGATTGGCCATATAGCCATTGCCGAAAAACAGCGCGCGCGGCATCTGCATGAAGGCGGCCAGCGCGGTTTCCAATTGTTGATGCGCTTCGGTATGCCCGCAGACCAGCGCCGAGGCCGCGCTGCCGACGCCGTAGCGATCCAGTCCTGCGTGCGCCGCTGCAATCAATTGCGGGTGATTGGCCAGTCCGAGGTAATCGTTGCTGCAGAATGCCAGATAGTCGCGGCCGTCGACATTTAACATCGGCCCTTGCGGGCTATGGACAGTACGACGCGTGCGCAACTGGCCGATTTCTTTGAGCTGCGCCAGTTTTTGCTGAAAATTATGCATTTTGTGTTGGATGATTGTGTTCGATGTGCGCATTATCGCCTGCAATGGGTGCGACTATCAGCTTGTACCTCAGATCACATACGGAACACGCCAAAGCGCGTTTCTGGAATCGGCGCATTCAGCGCTGCGCTTAATCCTAGTCCAAGCACCCGCCGTGTATCGGCCGGATCGATCACGCCATCGTCCCACAAGCGCGCCGAGGCGTAGTACGGATGGCCCTGTTCTTCGTAGCGTTGGCGTATCGGCGTTTTGAAGGCGGATTCTTCGTCCTCGCTCCAACTATCGCCGCGAGCCTCGATGCCGTCGCGCCGCACAGTGGCCAGTACGCTGGCGGCTTGTTCGCCGCCCATCACCGAAATGCGTGCATTCGGCCACATCCACAGAAAACGCGGCGAAAACGCACGGCCGCACATGCCGTAGTTACCGGCCCCGAAACTGCCGCCGATGATCACGGTGAGCTTCGGCACGGCAGCATTGGCGACCGCGGCCACCATTTTTGCGCCGTGGCGGGCAATGCCTTCGTTCTCCACTTTCTTGCCGACCATGAAGCCGGTAATGTTTTGCAGAAACACCAAGGCAATCTTGCGTTGGCAGCACAGCTCGATGAAATGCGTGCCTTTGAGCGCCGATTCGGAAAACAGAATGCCGTTATTGGCGATGATGCCGACCGGCATGCCGTACAGATGCGCGAAGCCGCATACCAGCGTAGCGCCGTAGCGCGCCTTGAATTCGTCGAATCGGCTGCCGTCGACAATGCGCGCAATGACCTCGCGCACATCGAACGGATGGCGGGTGTCGGTTGGAATAATGCTGTACATCTCCGCGGCCGGATACAGCGGCTCTTCGGTGTCGCGCAGCACGCTCTGCTGCGGTTTGCGCCGGTTCAGATTGGCGACGATGCTGCGTGTCAGCGCCAGTGCGTGGGCATCGTTTTGCGCCAGATGATCGGCCACGCCGGAGAGCCGGGTATGCACGTCGCCGCCGCCCAGTTCTTCGGCGCTCACCACTTCGCCGGTGGCGGCCTTGACCAGAGGCGGGCCGGCCAGGAAGATCGTGCCCTGTCCGGCGACGATGATCGATTCGTCGCTCATCGCCGGCACGTAAGCGCCGCCGGCGGTGCAAGAGCCCATCACCACGGCGATTTGCGCAATCCCTTTGGCCGACAGATTGGCCTGATTGAAAAAGATGCGGCCGAAATGATCGCGGTCGGGAAACACCTCATCCTGATTCGGCAGATTGGCGCCGCCGGAATCGACCAGATAAATGCAGGGGAGCTGGTTTTGCTCGGCGATCTCTTGTGCGCGGAGGTGCTTTTTAACCGTCATCGGATAATAGGTGCCGCCTTTGACGGTGGCGTCATTGCAGACAATGATGCATTCCTGGCCGGCGACGCGGCCGATGCCGGTGATGATGCCGGCCGATGGCGCGGCGTCGCTGCCGTCGCGATCTGGATACATGCCGAAGGCGGCCATCTGCGATAGTTCGAGAAATGGCGTGCCGGGGTCCAGCAGCAGTTGTACCCGTTCGCGTGGCAGCAACTTGCCGCGCGCGGTGTGTTTGCTGCGTGCCGCCGTGCCGCCGCCCAGCGTGATCGCGGCGATTTTGCTGCGCAGATCGTCGACCAGCAATTGCATGGCGGCCGCATTGGCTTGTGCTGCCGGACTGCGCGGCTTGAGTTTGCTTTCGATGGCGGGCATGAAGTCTCCGAAATTTATTTAACCGTGCTCTGGAAAAACACCATCCACGTAATACCAGCGCGCTATTCCTGCCGCATCGGCCTGCCGCGTGAAATTGCTGATTTCATGCAATTTATGGGCGCGTCCGCCGACCTTGAAACGCGCAATGAATTCCACCGTCGCCGCATCGGGATCGGCGGCTTGCGCCTGCTCGACGATTTTCAGGCCGATCCATTTAATGCCCTCTTCGCCGGTGACGGCTTCTTCGGGCAATGTTTCCGGCCACCAAGTGGCGCGCAGATAGGCTTCGTTACGCAACACAAAGGCGGTATAGCGCGAGCGCATTAAATCGCTGGCGCTGGCGGCAACTTGCGCCTCGTCGATGAAGCGGCCGCAACACTTTTCGTAGCGGCCACCGCCGCAAGGGCATTCAATGTTTTTCGATTTTGGATTCATATTTGTATTAGTTAAATACTGCCGTTTTTCAGGAAGGCAGCCAGTTGCGTAAACCGATCGAAACCCCAGAATGCTTCGTCATCGACGATGATGAACGGGGCGCCGAAAACGCCGCGTTCGATCGCTTGCGCCACTTCCATCTTCAGCGCCTCTTTGATTTCCGGTGTCTCCAGCGCGACCGCCAAAGTCGCGGAATCGATGCCCAGCACGTCGGCAATACGCAACACCTGCGCCACGGCGCTGATGTCGACGCCCTGCACGAACATTGCCGCGTACACAGCGTGCGCAAAGCGGACCGCCATCGGATGGCCGTAATGGTCCTGTATCCACAGCATGGCGCGCGCAGCGGCTTGTGTGGAGAGCGGAAAGTGCGGCGGCCGCTGGAATGGGATCTCGTGAAAGCGGGCGGTACGCGCCAGGTCGTGCCAGGAGTAACGGGCCTTCAGCGCAATTTCCATTATCGGTGCATTGCCGACTGCCTTGAATATTGCGCCCAGCAGAATCGGATGCCAGTGCACGCTGCGGCCGTGTGCGGTGGCCAGCGCGTTGATCCGGGTGGAGCCCAGATAGCCGTAAGGTGAACTGAAATCGAAATAAAAATCGATGGGTTTTAACATGTTGTCTCCGTCGTCACATTAATTCCAGCGCCAGCGCCGTGGCTTCGCCACCGCCGATGCACAGCGCAGCAATGCCGCGTTTGCCGCCGCGCTGCTTGAGCGCACCGATCAAGGTCACGATGATGCGCGCCCCGGAGGCGCCGATGGGATGGCCCAAAGTGCAGGCGCCGCCATGCACGTTGATGTTTTCGTGCGCGATGCCGAGCTCGGCCATGGCCGCCATCGGCACCGCGGCAAAGGCTTCGTTGACTTCAAACAGATCGACATCGGCCGTGCGCCAGCCGGTCTTCGCATATAACTTCTCGATGGCGCCGACCGGCGCTGTAGTGAACCATTCCGGCGCCTGCGCATGACTGCTGTGGCCGACGATTTTGGCGATCGGCGTGCACCCCAGTGTGCGTGCGGTCGATGCGCGCATCAAGACCAGGGCGGCAGCGCCGTCGTTGATGGAGGATGAGGAGGCGGCCGTGATGGTGCCGTCCTTTTTGAATGCGGGTTTCAAGCTCGGGATTTTTTCCAGACGGGCTTTTTTCGGGCCTTCATCCTGATCGACGACGGTATCGCCGCCACGCCCGGTCACGGTGACCGGCGCGATTTCCCATTTGAATGCGCCATCGGCAGCAGCGGCCTGCGCGCGCTGCACGGAGGCGATGGCGAAGGCGTCCTGCTCTTGGCGCGTGAAGCGATATTTGGCGGCGCAGTCCTCGGCAAAGGTGCCCATTGCGCGGCCGCCGCCGTTCTCATCGCGGGCATAAGCATCTTCCAGGCCGTCGAGCATCATGTGATCGAAAATCATGCCGTGGCCGATGCGATAGCCGCCTCGCGCTTTGGGCACCAGATACGGTGCATTCGTCATCGATTCCATGCCGCCGGCGACGATCACGTCATTGGTCCCGGCAGCGAGAGCGTCGCAGGCGAATTTGACGGCCTGCATCGCCGAGCCGCACATCTTGGAGAGCGTGACCGCACCCGCCGAGACTGGTACGCCGGCCTTGATGGCGGCTTGACGCGCCGGGGCTTGTCCTTGGCCGGCCATCAGGCAATTGCCGAACCAGACATCCTGTACCTGGTCGGCGCCGATGCCGGCGCGCTCGATGGCGGCGCGGATCGCTACCGCGCCCAGATCGCTGGCGGTGAGCGATGCGA